>QHVR01000124.1 GCA_003223595.1 Acidobacteriota bacterium | reverse complement strand
ACGGAAAAAATGGTCACCGAGTGGATGGCGCAGGGAACGCGCAGAGGGGTGTTTTCCAGCGCTGGGACATTTTGACTCTAATTACCTATTACCACAACTTTGATGTATCCGTCGTTCCGGAAACTCTCGGCTCCTGAAAATGCCCCACCCTGCGCACCTCCGCCCAGGATGAGGCATTCCGTTCGGCTCCCAGTTCCTGGGCCGCTATTGCACCACGTACCCAGAGATACTGCAGAACATCCCTTGCGGCGGTGACAGATTGGGCAGGGAGGCCCGGAAAAACACTCCTATATCGACGCTCCCTCCCGTCGGTGCGCCGCCATAGATATGGACCTGGTTGGTGATTCCCCAGATGTCCACTCCGCTGCTGCTATTAGTTTGTTTCGTCATAGCAAGGTTGAACAAGTATTCACTGGCGCCACTCGCGGGGGAAGCGCCGTAGGGAACATTGGGAACAACGAGATCCGCCTGCGCTGGTCCTTGCCCCGCCGCAACTTCAGCCGTACAGCTAACCGTCTCGACAACGACCTGCGCGCCCTGGGGAATCGTGAATAGCGTACACGACGCCTGTCCGCTGGTTTGGTCGTAATTGGACGTCGCGCAGGTTGCGTCAAAGCTGTGGCGCGCGGGCCGGTCGGTGTCAACGTAGATCGGGGTGTTAGGAGTATTCGTGAAGCTCACTGCGGGAGTGCCGCTTAGCTGTACTGCCGGAAGGCTTCCGACATTCACCGTCGGAGTGCCGATATTAACGGAGCCGGTCACCGGCAAAGGGGTGTTGGTTACCGCAACGGGGACACTTGTTATCGTCGCAGCCACGATCGGCGGCGGCGGCGTGCTGGCTTTGAGGTTGGCGCCACTGATCAATGCGGCTGCTGTCGCGAGGATCACTAGCCCAAGGCAAAGTGTAAGAGCCTTCTTGATTCGATTCATATTTCTCCTTTGAATGCTTCTTCTTCGAATTTGGTAACCCGAGGCAACCTGCCCGGTGGGCAAACTACGAGCGGCAGGTAAAGGAAGACCTTGCAGGCGGCGGTTCCTAGTCGTGACCCGACACGATGCATCCCCTTACTTGTTAAGGCGAGAAACAGGCAGCGTTCTAGCTCAAGGCGCTGCTGGAAAGTGCGCTTGGTTGGAATACTGTTATTCTGAGGGACAAACGCAACCGCCTTACCGACGGCCGAGCCCTCAACCCTGCAAAGTTGAAACTCCCATCTCCCCCAGCTAGAATCCCGCCATGCGCGGAAACGATAAAGTCCACAAAGACTTGAGCGAAGCCCTCAAGGCCGAACTAACAGCCATCAATCAGTATTTCCTCCACGGCAAGATGTGCGAGAAGATCAACATCGGCAACAACGTCAAGGCGCAGTTTGAAAGCGATCTCGCGCTCGAGATACACGCGGTCAAGCACTTGAACGATGCCATCAAGGTCGCCACCGAAGTCGGCGACAACGCCTCCCGGGCCCTGTTCGAGGAAATCCTCGGCGACGAGGAAGAGCATGTCGACTACTTGGAAGGCCAGCTGCACGCCATCGATGAAATCGGCATCGAGAACTATCTTGCGCAACAGCTTCACAAGGGCGACAAAGAAGATAATTAACGTGGGTGGGCGACTCAAGCCAGATTTGAATTAGCGTGTAACGATGACGTAACTGCTGCCGTCGGGCGAGAAGAAGATCTGCGTGACGCCTTTCTGAAGGCACGCTTGAGTGCAGGCTTTCATCTCCGGCTCTTCGATGATCTTGGTGCCGTGCTGCATCTTGACGCACGAGCGTGTGCACTTACTTTCGTCAGCCGAGTGGCACATACACGGGCGCATCGGCGGCAACCGGCCGCGAGGCTC
This sequence comes from Acidobacteriota bacterium, assembly GCA_003223595.1. Classification (GTDB taxonomy): domain Bacteria; phylum Acidobacteriota; class Terriglobia; order Terriglobales; family Acidobacteriaceae; genus Sulfotelmatobacter. The sequence goes on along the minus strand of QHVR01000124.1, from coordinate 14,848 downwards.
CCGTCAGCGATAGCCCCGCGAGGCTGACCATGAACAGCGCGCACCTGAACGTCCCTCTCATAATTCCTGCCGCCCTAAAATGGAATGTCGCGGAAACGGGTTGAATGTCCTGCGCGATTGATTTTGCGGGGCTGCAGGCGGGGTTGGCTAGATCACTTGCGTAATGCGCAGCAGGGGGCATTTTGCGCCCATATGTATCACGCCAGAGTGTCCCATTCAAGCCCGACTTTGCCTTAACTGGGCAGTTCGTCGTCAGTAGTTTTGTGTATCGACCCATCGACACCGAGGAGCACTGAAACTTCCTCCGTGACCCATGTGCCCCTGTGGTGCGACCCAAAGAAGTGCGCGATGAAGACTCAGTCACTTTTCCACAGCCAAACTCCCCTTCCATGTGACCGATAACCTTGACCCTCGCGCTGAAAAGCGCACAATGGACTCGTGCGCATTCGCATAGCAAATCGTTTGGAGAGATGCGCCAAGACCTGCAATCTTGGCCAGCTAAGTCTTTATTCCGGAATACTTTGCGTGTAAGTCCTTTTTGTACAATACTTTGCAGGGCAGAGGCCGGGGTACCTGAGGCCTAAGCTATTTGCTTGGAATACTTTGCAAAAATGGCTCGTAAAAAAAGTTTCCCCGCAAAGTCGAAAAAGTGGCCGCTAACCCAATGTTCCAGAATACTTTACAACTAGAGCGTTTAGTTTGAAGACTTTGCGAGCCAAAGCGGCAGGGAGCCCAGAGCACGCCCTTTCTGTACTGTGGGTTGCCGAATTTTCAAGGTGAAGATTGAGGAGAAGCGAAAGCTGAACCGCTACTGCTGCATGTCCCGGATGTGCGTGGCGATGTACCACTTGTTCCCGAAATTATCTTGCACCGCCGCGTTGCGGTCCCCGTAGGGCTGATCGGTCGGTTCCTGGAATGACTTCGCCCCGGCCGCCAGCGCCTGCTGATATACCGCTTCTACATTGGGCACATAGACGTAGAACATCGCGGGCATGGTTTCGTATTTCCCGTGCGCCTCGCCCATCTCCACGACGGAGTCCCCGACGCGGATCTCGGCATGGTTCACAACCCCATCGGGCGAAACATACTTCATGATCTCCTGCGCTCCGAATGCCCGCTTCAGGAAACTGATCAGAGGCTCTGCCCGTTGCGGGTGCAGATACGGGTTCACATTGTGCAGCCCCTTCGGCATGTAGCTGGCGCCCTTGCTGGTCGCGATGTACCAGAGGTTGCCGGCGGGATCTTCCACTGCGCCGGAGCGCTCGCCATAATCCTGATCGACCGGTTCGTCGACCAGAGTAGCGCCAGCAGCCACGGCCTTTCGAATGGCCGCGTCCGCGTCCTCTACATACACGTGCAGAGCGCTCGGCTGCAGCGATCCAGGAAATTCCTTTCCGGGGATGCCCCCGCCGATCATAACGATGGAGTCTCCAATCTGTACTTCGCCGTGGACGCCCGTCGGCATCACGAACCTGCCCAACTCTTTGGCTCCGAGGCCCGCGATGGCGAAGTCGAGCAACGCCATGCCATTTTCTGCGACCAGATATGGCGTGACCATGCGGAAGCCGGGACGGATGTGGGGAACGCCCTTGCCGGGCATCTTCCCGCCTTCCGGACCTTCGTGCAGGCCCTTCATTCGGCGGTGCATCTCGTCGACCGACATTTGTTCTGTCACGGTGAACGCACCCCAGGTATAGCCGAAGGGATCCTGCAGGATCGCATCGCGATGCCCATAAAACTGGTTCTGTGGAGCACGCACGAGTTTCATTCCGGCCGCTACGGCATGTTCAGCAAACGCATCCACATCGGGCACCTGCACCGACATCCAGATCGGCGACTGTCCGAGAGTTTCGGCGCTGAAGCGGCCTCCCTCGGGCCACTCCCCAGTTATGTTGATGGACGACTCGCCAATTCTGAGCTCGGCGTGCGGGACGGAATCGCCCACCTGGAAACGGAACACTTCTTTCGCTCCCAGCGCTTCCTTGTAAAACTCAATCGCTTTCACAGGATCTCGGAAAGCCATACGTTTTCTTCCTCCCAGTTCAGATTTCAATCGTGCCTTGAACTTCGCATTCGGCAGATTGCGCAATTCCGCCGCGATGCGCACTAACGGCTCGACTTCCGCCCCAGGCTTCCCAACTCGCCCATCGTTGCGCGCCATCATCTGCTCCAGCGCGCGGTTCAACTGCTCCATCTTCTTGCTGTCGCCATTCCCTGGTCTTAGAGAGCGCTTAGGCATTCGCACCCTCCATACGCGCCCGCAGACTGGTCAAGGCCCGGAACTGCAACTGTTTCACCGCGCCTTCAGTCTTGCGAATCTCCCGCGCCACTTCTTTGATGCTTTTCTGTTCCACGAACCGCAATACGACGACTTTTTTCTGCTCCGCCGGCAAACCCTCAACGAGGCGGAAGAGCGTCGCCCGGCGCTCGACGTCCTCGATGTCCGCCGGACTGACCTGCGCCGAATCGATGGCCGCATCGTCCGAAACCTCGCGTCCCGATCGCTGGTAACGGTCGGAGATCAGATTCGCCGCGATCCGGAACAGCCAGGCCGCAAACGGAATCCCGCGCCACTCAAACCTCTTCAAATTGGCCAGCGCCTGTTGAAAGGTCTCTGACGTCAGATCTTCCGTTTCGGCGCGATCTCGTACCCTCCGCACGACGTACGCATACACACGCTCGAAATTGAGTTCGTAGAGATCGGCAAAGCGGGCGGGGTCCTTCTGCGCAGCTTCGATCAGAAGCCGCTCGTCCGCCTCTTTCTTCAGAACCTTCAACGAATTCTCCGCGGTTATTGCTGTACATCAGGGTAAACGCGCGGGCTCTGGAAAAGGTTACGGCTGGGAAAAATTTCGCGCTCGAATCCCCCGAGTATCGATTCCTGCATCAAAGTTGCTACTTCAAACGAAAGGGGCTGGTCATGGAAGCAGTCACTGGAGTATTCCAAACGCGCGAAACCGCAGAACGGGCCTTAAGTGAGCTGCGAAATACAGGCATTCCCGAAGAAAAAATCACTCTCCTCACTCCCGGGACGGTCGACCACGTGGACAAGGAAATCCGCGAGGTTCCCAGGGACACGACCGAGCAGCCGGGCATGGGCAACGCCATGGGAGCTTTGCTGGGCGGAAGCATCGGATTCACGGGAGGTTCGGTTCTCATGGCGCTGATACCCGGGATAGGTCCGGTCACGGCGCTTGGCCTGCTCGGCGCAGGCATTCTCGGAGCCGCAGGTGCAACGATCGGAGGCACGGCTGCCGGAAGGATTGAAAACGCCAGCTATGAAGGCCTGCCTGAAGACGAAATCTTCGTCTATGAAGATTGCTTACGCCACGGCCAGAGCGTAGTCGTGGCTCTTGCCGAAAATAATGGGCAAGCTTCGGTGGTTCGAGATCTGCTGACGAAGGCGGGAGCCGACTCCGTCGATGCCGCCCGCGAGCGATGGTGGACTGGCCTGCGCAGCGCTGAGCGGGAGCACTGTCAAAATTGCGGCAAAGACTTCAGCCAGGACGAGAAGTTCTATCGCATGGGCTTCGAAGCCGCCCTCCACGCCAGAACGCGTTGCATGGAGTTCGACCAGGTCTCAGCGGAGATGGATGCGAGTTTGGAGGACGTGCGACGGCAATATCCGGGAGAGAACGTCGACGAGCCGTTCACACGCGGCTATCAGCGCGGGCGCGAGCACTATCAGAAATTATGCGACGAAGCCCCGAAAGCCGCGTGATGGGGCCATCGTCAGGGCCGGTAATACAAAGCTTCCACCGCCTTCTGCACGCGGTCTGAGAGCGCAGGCAGATCCTTCACGGTCAGCCCGGTGGTCGAGATCGGCTCTCCTACTCGCATTTCCAGCGGACGGCACTTGATGTGATAGGTGTTCATCGGCAGCAGCTCATAGGTGCCGACGAGCGCAATCGGAACGATGTCGGCCTGAGCCTTGATGGCCAGGAAAAACGCTCCGGGCAGAAAAGGCTTGATCTCGCCATCCGGAGTGCGTCCTCCCTCCGGAAAGATGACCAGCGGCAGATTTCGCTGCAGCCCCTTCAACGCGGCGCGGATGCTGCTGATAGAACGGGCAGGGTTCTGTTGGTCGATGCAGACCTGCCCCGAGCGCTTCAACTGCCATCCGATCACGGGATACGCCAGCAGTTCTTTCTTGAAGGCAATCCGGAACTGAAAGGGCAGATGGACGTAGAGCACCGGAATGTCCATGGCCGATGCATGGTTGACGGCATAGATGTGCGGCTTGGAGGTATCGATCTTGTCGAGCCCGGTAACCTTCATGGGCGAAAAGATCGACTTCATAATCAGCCATGACCAGGCATGGGAGAACCAATGGAGCCGGCGGCCATCCCGGTCGGCCATCCCGCCCGGGATGGCGATCACTCCCATGATCACCGTGTAGAACCAGATCAACGGATCGAGCAACAGCAACGAGCGCAAGAGGCTGCCCCAGCCATATTTCACCCCCGGGATCGCATGTGGACTGGGACGCGAGGGAGCAACGGGCAGTTCCTGCGGTCCGCTCTCAACCGGATCCACCGATGAATTGACTTCCTGCACAGCTCCCATTGTAGGGGAAAACAATCGTGGCTTTTTCAGACGCGCAAGCCCCAAACCTGCATGGCTTCCCCAACTAGATAAATTGACCCGGTCACGACTATCACTCCGTCCGGCAAAGCAGCCTCGCGTGCCCGCTCGATGGCCGCTGGCACTGCCGCCACGCACTCGATGTCAGTCCCAGTCCTGGCGGCTGCCTGCCGGATCTCTTCGGGCATGGCGGCGCGCGGATTTTGGGGCTGAGTAGCAATGACCCGTTCTGCCATCGGGAACAAGATCTCAGCTATCTCAGAGATTGCCTTGTCGCGCATCGCTCCGACAACAAAAATCAGCGGACGGTCCTCATAGCGCTCCGAAAGAGCGGACCGCAGGGCCCACGCTCCTGCCGGATTGTGCGCCACATCGAGCACGATCTCGGGCCACCCTTGTTTCGGCTCGATGATTTGGAATCGGCCCGGCCATGTCGTATCGCGAATGCCGCGCTCAATTGATTCCGCAGTAATTCCCGTGAATCCCTTCTTCGCGACTTGCTCGGCTGCGGTAATGGCTAAAGCTACGTTGCGCAGCTGGTGGCGACCCACCAGCGGGGTATCAACAAGAATCTGCTTCCCCATGACCTCCAGCGGATATTGCGACCGGCCTGTCTGCGCCTTGTGGTACTTGGCGCTAGCCGGAGACACCGGTGGAACATACTGGACTGCGCTGATCCCGGTGGCGCCCATCTCAAGTATCGTATTCCCGATGACGTCATTGGCAGCCGGTTGCTGAGGCAGAGTCACCACTGCCCCACCCGGCCGAATGATGCCCGCCTTCTCGCGCGCAATCTCGCTGACGGTGTTGCCCAGATATTTCTGGTGATCCAAGGAGATGTCCGCGATGACGCTGACTAGCGGCTCAACGACATTGGTAGCATCGAGACGCCCTCCCATGCCAACTTCCAGCACGGCCACATTCACGCGCTCGCGGGCGAAGTAGCGAAAGGCGATCGCGGTCATCATTTCGAAAAAGCTAGGATGCCAGGGAAGCTCCCCCGCCGCTACCAGCTGCTCGGCCGCTGTGTCGACGTCTCGATGTAGTTGGGCAAAATCTTCGTCACTGATCTGCTCGCCGCCGATGCGGATGCGCTCGTTGATGCGGATCAGGTGCGGGGACGTGTACAAGCCAGACTTCAGCCCGGAGGCGCGCAGAATGGAAGCCAGCGTCGCAGCAGTCGAGCCTTTGCCGTTCGTGCCCGCGATCAGCACGCTGGGAAAGGTTCGCTCCGGATGCCCTAGAGCCCCCAGCAGCACGCGCATATGCTCCAGGTCGAACTTGTGCGAGGGCGTACTCGCCAGTTCGTGCCCGAGGGCAAACATGCTCGCGACTGCGCTTTCGTAGGACACGGATCAGCTCCTAGCTTCTAGCTGGTGCCTCTTAGCATTTGCTCCTTCGCTCGCATTGTGAAGCACCGTACGGCATGGGAGCGGATGGGCATGCGATTTCGACTGGGAATGTCTGGATTCGTTCCAGCTAGCAGCTAGAAGCTTGTTTACGCTGCCATAAAGTCCAGGGCGCGCGCGATATACGGCTTCAATTGCTTGCGGGGAACTACGGAGTCGAGCATGCCGTGTTGCAGCAGGAATTCACTGCGCTGAAAGCCGGCGGGAAGCTTTTGCCGAATCGTTTGCTCGATTACGCGTGGTCCCGCGAACCCGATCAGCGCTCCCGGTTCGGCGATGTTCAGGTCGCCCAGCATGGCAAACGATGCGGTGACGCCCCCGGTCGTCGGATCGGTCAGCAAGGAAATGTACGGCACCTTCGCCGCATCCAATTTCGCCAGCGCCGAGGAGATTTTCGCCAGCTGCATCAGGCTAATGACGCCTTCCATCATGCGGGCGCCGCCCGAGGCCGAGACGATGATCAAGGGAGTACGGGTCTCGGCGGCGCGTTCGATTGCGCGCGTGATCATCTCGCCGACGACCGAGCCCATGCTGCCGCCGATAAAGGCGTACTCCATCACGCTGGCCACAACCGGACGGCCCATTAGCTTGCCATTGGCATTGATGACGGCGTCCTTCAGACCGGTGTCCTTTTGCGCCTGCTTCAAACGTGACGAATAAGGTTTCAGATCGACAAATTTCAAGGGGTCGGTCGAAGAGATGTTGGCGTCGAGGATCTCGTACTCGTTTTCATCCATCAGCAAGGCCAGGCGGGCGCGAGCGTCGATGCGGAAGTGCTTGTCGCACTTGGGGCAGACGTTCATGTTGTCTTCCAGATCCTTTTTCCAGATGATCTGGCGACAGTTCTCACACTTAACCCAGAGGCCTTCGGTGCGGACTTTTTTCTCGCCCGAGGTGTCCAGCTCAGCGGATTCTCGTTTGAACCAAGCCATAAAGAAGTTCTCAGTTCTCAGTTGTCAGCTCTCGGTTCTCGTTGAGGTGCCTTTTCTGAGAACTGACAACTGAGAACTAGTACTCGATTCCTCTCTGGGCCATTACGCCCTTCTCGTAGGCGTGTTTCACCTGACGCATTTCGGTCACGGTATCGGCAATGTCGACAATTGTCGAGTGGGCGTTTCTGCCGGTCAAGATTACGTGGACCATTTCCGGCTTCTTCTTCAAGCTCTCGACCACTTTGGCCGGATCCAACATGCCATAGCTGATGGCATAGTTTATCTCATCCAGAATCACGAGGTCCCAGGTGCCGGACGCGATCGCCGCCTCCGCTTCCGACCATGCGTCTTCGACCATGCGCACATCTTCCGGGTCCGGCTTCTCGGCTCCGACCTTCACAAAGCCGCGGCCCATCTGCTTCATGACAAATTTATCCCCAAATGCCTGGACCGCGTCGAGCTCGCCGTAATGCCAAGATCCCTTCAGGAACTGCAGCATGAGCACTCGCATGCCCTGGCCGACAGCTCGCAAGGCCGTGCCCATGGCTGCCGTGGTCTTGCCTTTCCCCGGGCCGGTGTTCACGATGATGAGACCACGACGGATGTCAGGCATGTCCTGAGCGAATGTCCGATTCTACTCGAAGTGGAACATTGCGGGGCGAGCGAAGCCCTCGTAGTACGCTGTCCGGCGATGGACAGTTCGGTCCCGCGGTGGACAACATTTCTTCTTTGTTGACGTTTCGTTTGTGTCTTATCAAAGGCTTAGAGGGCGAGGCGAGGGAACGCAGCTTGCAACTGCGGAGGTCAAGACTGAGATTCCGGGGCGATCGAAGAGGAGCAGACGGCAGAATAGAGGCGAACGCAGCCGTCAAACGTCTCCGTCTTTCATAGAAGTACGTTGGCTTTCCCGAATCGCGCACTCCGAATCTTCTGAGTAAGCAAAAAATGTTCCGCACGGAGAATATTCTACGGAACTGCAGCATCCAAAGTTGCGTAACCCGGGTCAGGCGGATCTCTGTCCCTCGCGCTTCGCGGAGGTCTCATCGTGATCAACAGATCTGCGTTGTTATTGTGTTTCGTGTTAGCGGCGGTGCCGGCCTTCTCCGCGCAGCACGGAGCGCCCCGTTCCAAGTCGGCAGTGGTGGACGTTGGCGATCAGGATACGATCCGCGAAATCGTGGAGATTGAGCACCAGGCCAGGGAAGCCACGCTGCGGCGCGACGCGGATTTTCCTTTGCGCATGCTCGCCGATGATTATGTCGCCATTAGTCCCCTGGGCCAGGTCACCACCAAAAAAGAAGCCATTTCGGCGCGCAGGAGCGGCCAACTCCGTTACGAGAACATCGACGTCAGCGACATGGTAGTCCGCCTGTACGGCGACACGGCTGTGGTGACCGCGCGAGCCGATGTGAAAGGCCACCAACTGGGTGAGGATTTCAGCGGACCCTATCGCTACACGCGGGTCTGGGTGCGGCGCTCCGGACGATGGCAGGCAGTAAGCTACCAGGCAACAGTGACCCAGTAGGTCTCGGCAGAAACCATCCCAAGTTGCTTCAGAAGCCTTCCCGGAAGAGAATGCATGTCTATGCAGAGCCAGCTCCGCTCGCGCCCCCTTTTTGTTCTGTATGCCATCACCGCCATTTTGAGTTCGCTCGCGCACGCTCAAGAGCGCCTCGCGGCGGAAAAGCGGACGCAAATCGAAGCGGCCGTTTCAAAGTTCATGTCGACCACACACGTTCCAGGCCTGTCGGTGGCTGTGGTCGAAAATGCAGAGTTGGAATGGGCTGAGGGATTCGGCTTCGCTGACCTGGAGAATCACGTTCCGGCTACGGAGTACACGCTCTACCGGCTTGCCTCAATTTCCAAATCTCTCAGCGCCACTGGAGCCATGGAGTTAGTTGAAAAAGGCAAGCTGGATCTGGACGTCCCGGTCCAGAAATACTGCCCGGCATTCCCGCCGAAATCCGGCGTCATTACAACGCGGCTCGTCATGGGACATTTAGCGGGAATCCGCCACTACAAGTCGAATTCGCAGGACGATCCGGAGATCGGCAATACAAAACATTTCGATGACCCGATTCAGGCTGGGCTCGATTTCTTCAAGAATGATCCGTTGCTCTCCGAGCCTGGCAAACAGTTTCATTACTCGACCCAGGGCTACACCGTGGTCGCTTGTGTGATGCAAGGAGCTTCCGGCGCGAAGTACACCGATTACATGCGGCAAAACGTCCTGCTGCCAGCAGGCATGGAGCACACAGTCGTCGATGATCGCTTTACGATCATTCCGTACCGTACCCGCTTCTACCAGAAGACAGAATCGGGCACGGTCGAGAACGCTGATTTTCTGGACTCCAGTTACAAAATTCCGGGCGGGGGCTGGGTGTCTTCCGTCGCAGACATGGCGCGCTTCGAAATCGCCATTCTCAATGGCAAGCTGCTGAAACCGACAACGCGTGATTTGATGTGGACTCCGCTGAAACCTTCCGAGGGTCAGCCCAACGGTTACGCTCTCGGTTGGGGCACGCTCACTGAGGATGGAGTCCGCTATGTCGGCCACGACGGCGGGCAGCAGGGAACCAGTACGAATTTTTATATCGCCCCCGAACAGCGCGCAGGCGTTGTAGTACTCGCCAATATGGAAGGCGTGCCGGTACATGAGCTTTCAAAGCAAATCCTGAAAATTGTGTTGCAGGGAACAGGGGCTGCGAAACACTAGCGCGGGGCGCTCAATGTCCCGAATGATAGGGATGGCCTTTGAGGATGGTGAACGCCCGATAGACTTGCTCCAGCAGGACGACGCGCGCCAGTTCATGGGCCAGCGTCATTTTGCCGAGTGAGATCACGTGGTGGGCGGCGGATATCGTGTCTTTGCCAAATCCGTCCGCCCCGCCAATCGCGAAGACGAGCGGCACCGGATTGCGATCCTGATAGTCGCCCAGAAACTTCGCGAACTGCTCGGAGGAGAATTCTTTGCCGCGGGAATCCATCAGGACCAGGGTGGATTTCGATCCTGCCTTGCCCGACACGCCGCATTTCGCGAGCAGGTCCTGTTCATCGCGGAGAGCGATGCCCTCCGCCTGGACATACCGCGAGATGCGCTTTAGATATTCTTCGGTGAGAGAGGCGACGGCAGGTTCTTTGGTCTTACCAATCCATGCGATCCGGATCTTCACTCGTGGCCGCCCATCATTTTCGTCCTGAAGCCCGGATCACCTCAGCCCCGAATGAGATCTTTTCTCCCTCGAAGTAGCGCGCTACCTCGCGGGAAACTTCAGCATCGATTTCGGGCCAGCGCTCGGCCGGGACGCGATGCAATAGAGGACGAAACGGAACAGCGACGGCCTTCATCTGCTGCCAGACTTCGTCCGGAGGTCCGGGCCAGGCCCACGGCAACGTCACGGTCTGCTCCTCCACTGACCCAAAGCCAGCTTGCCGCAGCGTCTCGGATAGACTTCCGGGCTCGGCAAAACGAAATGGATTCGGTCCATCTGGCGGCAGCAAGGGGCCGCCCACATTACGATGCACCACGCCCATCATGCTCTTCCAATAGGGCTGATCGAAACGTCCCCACGCCAGAAAGCAAGCGCGCGCTCCGGAGCGCAAAACGCGCCTCAGTTCGCCAAGCGCTTTGGTGGGATCGCGAAAGAACATCACGCCGAAGCGCGATGTGCCCAGATCGAAGCTATTGTCCGCAAACGGCAGCGAATGCGCATCCCCTTGTTGCGTGCGGACGTTTTTCAAGCCGCGCGAGTGCGCGCGTTTTTCGGCAATGTCGAGCAAGTCCTGGCTGAGGTCCAGCGCCGTGACGGAACCCTCCGGACCCACACGCGTCGCGAGAGTAATTGCAGGTTCGCCGGTTCCGCTCGCGAGATCGAGTACTCGCATGCCAGGGACAGGGCATGCATATTCCACCAGGGCCTCGGTCGCTGGCGTGCCCATAGCGGCGGATTTCGCCTTCCACTTTTCCGCTGCAGCCAAGCCGTACTGGTGTCCCCAGTCCGGGCCCGCTTCTGGTTTGGAGGTCATTGGAAGGTTCCAAGACGAAGTTCTTACGCTCGCACTTTCCTCTTTTTTGCGGGGACCTTCGCCGCTGTCTTCCTGGCGCGGACCGCAGTCTTCAGATCGCCGGGTTCGAGTCGGCGCGCCGACTTCCACAGTCGTTCCAGATCGTAGAATTTGCGGGCCTTCTCGGAGAACACGTGCACCACGAAGTCCACGTAGTCGATGAGCACCCACTCGGCCTGGGTATAGCCTTCCACATGAGTCGGGCGCAGCCCGGCTTTTTTCAGGCGCAATTCGACTTCATCGGCGATGGCCTGCACCTGCCGCGGATTGGTCCCGCTGCACAGGACAAAGTAGTCAGTAAACGCGCCTGACCCTTTTTCCATTTCCAGGATGCTGAGTTCTTCGGCTTTTTTTTCCAGGCAGGCTTGAATGGCCGCGGAAACTTGCTGCTTGAGTTCGCTCTTTTTAGTCATTCAGGAAAGAATTGTTGGTTCGACCTCGCAACAATTGTAACCGACCTGGCGCTCTTCCAAGTCCAGAAGCACCCCGCGCCAAACTACGCCAAGGAGAATGCGTTCAGGGCTAGGTGGCCCGGTACAGCTTCATCTTCTTTATATATTCGGAGACGAGAGGATCCAGAAAGCGATCGAGGGATTTGCCGGAACTGATCGCCTGACGAATTGCCGTAGCTGACGCAGGTTGATGCAAGTCCGCCAGCAGGTGAATGGTGGCGCCCGGAAGCACCAGGTTTCCTGTGGCCGCTTGCCTTTGAAAAGGGCGAGTCACCTCGGCGCGAGGCCGCAGTCTCTCGGGCAGGGCGTTCGCAACATCGGCCAACGAATACCCGGGACGGCCGGCGACGATGAATTCACATTCGCGAAACAGGGCTTCTGCATCGTGCCACTTCCCGATGTCGCAGAACGCGTCCATGCCGATTAGAAAGAAAAGTTTGTCGCGTTTGTTAAAGGACCTCTTCAGCGACCGCATGGTGTCGATCGTGTAGTTCGGCTTTTGCGAGCGAGGTTTGGCGCCGCTCAGTTCTTCCGGGGCCTCAAGCAGCGAGGGCACGAACGCTTTTTCGGCGGCGGTCGCCAGCGCCATCATCGCGAAGCGGTGGGCAAACGGAGTGTGAGACTGGCGCAGTTTATGCGGGGGAACGTTCGCCACGACGAAGTACACCCGGTGCAGCTTGCATCGTTCCATCGCCGCACGTGCTACGGCGATGTGACCGCGATGCACTGGATCGAAAGTCCCGCCAAAAAGTCCGATATTCATGTTGGTTTTAATCCCGCCTAGTTTCCAGATTCGCGCGAGAAGTTGCAAGCCGAATCGGCACGCAGTGTCCCACGGCCCAGTTCCTTTCTTGACAACAGGACACAGCAACTGTTGTTCTTCTCCAGCATCAAAATGAACTCCTGTAACTATCGGTCTTAAGAGTTCTTAATTATTCTCCGTTCATGCGAGTAACCCTCCCCCTACTCCGCATTCCGCCTGCCCGTGCGCCGATACTGCGCTACGGAGTTGCCGTGTTCAGCACGGCATTGGCGCTGATTCCCACGATTCTGCTGGCCGATGTTTCCGAAAGCCGCTTGGCCCTGTTCGGCGTAGCCGTCATGGTGAGCGCCTGGTATGGCGGCTGGAAACCTGGGCTGGTCGCCACTTCCTTCGCTCTCACTCTCATTGCCTACTTTTCGCTCGCGGGTCAGCATGCACCCGAGCAGATGCGCATCGCCATATTGCGCTTGTCGTTGTTCTCGTTTCTCGCAATTCTGATCTGCTGGCTCAACGGTGCGCTGCGCTCCGTCCAGGAAAATCTGCGGGTTTCGGAGGCAAATTTTCGTTCGCTCGTTACCAATGCACCTTACGGAATTTGCAGTTGCGACTCTACTGGCAAGGTTCTGGATGCCAATCCGGCATTCCTCGAACTGCTTGGGCTTAGTTCGGCTGACGAACTGAGTGGCCATTACATCTACAGCCTCTACCACGATACCGAACAGTGGTTCGAGTTGGCGGATCGCCTGCGCGCCTCTGAACCTTTCAAAGGAGTAATCGCTGACTGGAAGCGCAAGGGCGGCACCAGCGTCGTGCGAATCTCGGGGCGTTCCGTGGTCAACGGCCGTAAAGAAGGCATGGTCTTCGAACTCTTCGCGGAGGATGTCACCGAGCGTCGCGCCCTGGAACAACAATTGCGTCAGTCGCAGAAGATGGAGGCCGTGGGCCGCCTGGCCGGCGGGATCGCGCATGACTTCAACAATCTGCTGATGGTGATTTCCGGTTACTCTGAATTTCTTCTCGAGCGTCTCGGGAACGAGCCGCATCTTCGCGGTCCGGCCCAGGAGATCGCCGGCGCCGCGGAGCGCGCCTCATCGCTGACCCGCCAGTTGCTCGCCTTCAGCCGCAAGCAGATGTTGGCTCCGCGGATGGTCAACCTCAACGATATCGCCACCGAAAACCTGAAGATGCTCACGCGCATGATCGGTGAAGATGTCGATCTTGTGCTCACTCCCGGAAAAAATCTTTGGCCAGTTCGCGCCGATGCCGGACAGATCGAACAGGTCATCATGAACCTGGCTGTCAATGCCCGCGACGCCATGCCCACCGGAGGCAAGCTCAACATCGAGACTTGCAACGTAACCCTGGGCGAAGAGGAAGCGCGCCATCACGCACCGCTCCGTCCCGGCGACTACGTTGTGATCCAGGTCAGCGATACCGGCGTCGGGATGGATGCCGACACCCAATCGCACATCTTCGAGCCGTTCTTTACCACCAAGGGGCCCAAGGGCACTGGACTCGGCCTCTCCACCGTCTACGGAATCATCAAGCAGAGCCTGGGATACATCTGGGTGGAAAGCGAAGTGGGCCGAGGCACTACCTTCAAAATTTATCTGCCGCGGGTCGCCGGCGCAGGTGACCCCGCCCGGGTTGCCGCTCAGGCACAGGCGCAGCGCGTGGAGCCGGGCACCGAAACCATCCTGCTGGTCGAGGATGAGGCCAACCTGCGTTACCTTGCCCGGCAGTATCTGGAGAAGCAGGGTTACAAGGTGATTGAAGCCGCCGATGGCGCAGTGGCAGTGCAAATCGCCGTGGCGCACGAGTCTGTGATCCACCTGTTGTTGACCGACGTCATCATGCCCGGCATGAATGGTCGCGAGTTGGCGCAGCGAATTACAGAAATCCGCCCGAACGTGAAAGTTCTCTACATGTCCGGTTACACGGAAAACGTGATCGGTCACAACGGCACTCTGGACGCGGGCATTCGTCTGCTTCAGAAGCCATTCAACCTTCGCGACCTGAAAGACAAGGTCCGCGAAGTGCTCGATGCAACGCTAACTCCCCCGGAGGTCGAAATGTCGATTCAGTCCGCTGCAACTCAACAGGCGGCGCGGGCACGGGAAGTTCCTCCCACGCGCGCGCAGAGATTCCAACTCCACTTGCCATTGCGCTATCGCCGACTCGGCGAGAAAGACTGGCATGACGGAAAAACGGAGAACATCAGCCGCTCCGGCATGCTGTTCCAGGCAGATGAAGTGCTACAGCCCAGCTCACAACTGGAAATCAATTTGGTGCTCCCGGCCGAGATTGCCGGACTTTCAGAAACGGAAGTCGTCTGCCGTGGAGAAGTCGTGCGCACCGTGGAAGGACAGGAAGGCGCGATCAGCCCAGCCCTGGCGGCCCGCATTCTGCAGTATCACTTCCAGCATGGCCCTCTCCCCAGGGCTTAGATCCAAACCCAGGTTCTGTGGAGTTGCAAAGCGAAACACGGCCGTAAAGGCTCGAATGGGTGCTCTCCGGTTAGCCAACATCTGAGAATCGCTACGCGCAGACACAGTTGCACGGCTCGGACCTCGGCGATCACTGACTAACATCTCCCAACACCAGAATGGCCGTCATGGATTCTGAGTGCTATGGCCTGGTTGA
>QHVR01000512.1 GCA_003223595.1 Acidobacteriota bacterium | reverse complement strand
ATAGACCAACTCTTGTGTCCTTGTTTCATTCGCTCCAACAGGCGCATGGCGCGCTCGCGGTGCAGCAGGAAATTTTCGTCCATGACGAAGAACGAGCGCACCTTGAGATCTTTCTCCATGCGGCACATCACGTCGTACAGTTCGTCGCCAGTTTCAAAGAAGTTGACGAACTTACCTTTACCTCCGAAGAATGCGGAGGTGGTGCAGAAGTTGCATCCCATGGGGCAGCCCACTGAGGGAATGATGGTGGCTGCGGTCGATCCCTTGCGATCGGGCACGCGAATTCCCATGATGCGCGTGCGCATTCCCGAAACAATTGCGGGATGGCGAACAGGGGCTTTTTCATCCTCACCCAGATAGCGGCGCATCCACGAGACTCCCTCGCCGCGCACGATGTGGTCCGCGTCGATCATGTGTTCGACGCCGGGAATGGCGGCGACGTGCCCACCAACGACGATGGTGGAATTCGGCGAGAGGCTGCGGATCATGCGGCACATCTCGCGCACTTTGGCCAGATTCACGATGATCGAGGTAATACCTACGACGTCGTACTGATGCTGCTTGAGCTCGCGAGCAAAGTCTGGCCGCGTGGGGAAATCCAGCACGGTGCATGGGGCCGAGATATTGGCCTGAATGAGCATGATGCCCCAGGAGCGATGAAACATGCGGAGCGAAAAGCTGCCTTGGGCGCGCGTGACTTGGTTGTGATAGAGCTCCATGGGGTTGATGGAGCGGCTGCCGAACTCGTCATCCTGCGCGTAGGGACCGAATACAGACGTCAGCAGGATGCGCGCGCGCTTCCCTTTGGGATGGGTGGGGAACTCGTCAGCAGTTTTCTGAGCAGCATGGATCTGCACTTGTGATCATCATCCATTCTCCCCACAATGCCGTTAACACCATGGTAGATGCTGGCGGGCGTTTGCCAACCACTCTCCTGCAGAAATCACAAAAAGATTACAAATGCGGAAAGCGTTTAGAACCCTGCGTCGTAAGTCGAAGGAGGCGGTAACTTGAAGGTATGGGGGTGTGTGGCCTAGAATCGCTCTCCCATGGCTTCCGAACCGTTAGAGATCGATCACCTCGACCGAGGTGTCTTGAGCTTCCGTGGGCCGCTGACCATGGAAAACGTCACGCCGTTTTTGAATGCAGTGCGGCGGGAGAGCGCGCCCACGATGATTCTTGATCTCAGCGGAGTGCCTTATCTGGATTCTTCAGGGTTGGGATCGCTGGTGAGCGCCTGCACATCGGCGGCCAAGGCGGGGCGGCGGATCGCCCTGGCGGGGGTCAATCACCGCGTGTTGAAGGTATTCGAAATTACCAAGGTGGAACAGATCTTCCTGATGTTTCCAACGCTTTCTGACGCGATTGAGGGGCTGACCAACGCGGGCAGCGCATAACCGCGCAGTTGTTGGGAACGCGCCTATGCCATGACACGGCGGGGCTAACGATTACGCGACGCGACCTGAGTTCGACTTCTTTGCAGGCGCGGAATTGACCGCATCGATCCGGATGCGGCTGACTCTTGCGGTGCCTTCCACCAGGCTGCTGGTGACCTTGCCGGCTTCGCCCGCCATCACCGAGCCTGCAGCAAGTGCGAAACGAAGCGCGTCCGCCTGATCTTCGAAGTACAAAACAACCTGTCCCGCCATAAGTCACTTCTCCCCTGGGCGAAAGGCCCGAACTATGCGAGCGTGCACTGGAAGGTCTTTACCAGCAAAGCTTTCGACGAACGTGGAGCGCGGTCGTGCTGTGTCCTGATTTTCCAAGCAGAGACGCTGCCCTTCAAAGTGATTCTCTTGGTTCCTCGAAACTCGGTAGGGCATTTTGCAGGGTTTCGGCTATGATGCTGATCTTGCCAACCATCATGCGGAGGCTTTTTTTCACTTTTGCTGTGTGCTTCGGTTCCCTGAGTGCCTCGGGCCAGTCCGCCAAACAGTTAGCGGCCGTGCTGGGTTCGTGGGAGGGAGAATCGAAATGCATGGTCGCCGATTCTCCTTGTCATGACGAACAGGTGCTGTATCAAATCACCACGGACAGGAAAGATCCGGACCATCTGAATCTGGATGAGTACAAGATCGTGGATGGCTCACCCGATTTTATGGGCACACTCGAGTGCCGGTATCACGCGAAGCAGAGTGCGCTGAGTTGTACGGGCAACACGAGCAGGCAGGATGACTGGGAGTTGCACGTTTTTGGTGAGTCCATGAGCGGCACGCTGAAGATCGAGGGCGGGAAACTCTATCGCCGCATTGCGCTGCATAAAGCGAAGGACAAGTAGAGGGCGCCGTGGCGGTGTTGATTTCCATGCTGCGGGGCGTCAATGTTGGTCCTCATAACCGGATCAAGATGGACGCCCTGCGGGCGACCTATGAAGCGCTGGGGCTGGAAGATCCGCGTACGTATGTGCAAAGCGGGAATGTCATCTTTCGCACGAAGCAAAAGAGCAGCGCCAAGCTCGCAACCAACATTCAGGACGCGATTGAGAAGAGTTTCAAATTCCGCCCTGCCGTAATTGTCCGCACTCTCGATGAACTGCGAGAGGCCATTGCCGCCACGCCCTTTGACGCTCGTCGCAATCTGCACCCCGGCAAAGTCCTGGTCACGTTTCTAGAGGACGTCCCGCAAGCGGAAGCTGCCGCCAAGCTTGCAACCTTGAAGTCATATCCCGAAGAGATTCATCTTCTAGGCCGCGAACTGTACATTTATTTTCCCGACGGGGCGGGCAAATCCAAACTGCCGTGGTCGCAGGTGGAGAAGTTGCTGAAAGTCAACGGCACGGCCAGGAATTGGAACAGCGTACGGGCGATGTTGGAAATCGCCGAGAAGCTGGAGGCTGAATAGGTCCATCGCGGGTTTAGAAGTGCGGCGTCGGTGATACGATTTCCCGGTGCGAACCCTTGCCGTCATCCTGACTTCTTGCTTGATGCTACCTTTGGGGCAAAGATCCCCAGAGGATCCACTGCAACACTTGCCCTCAAACATCGAAGTGCTCACGCATTTTGGAGAGCGCGCTGACATCTCTCCCGACAACCAGCGCGTGGCGTTCATGGCAAAGAGCTTCGGCGACGCCATGGTGATCGACCTCAAATCCCGCGTGATTCAATGCCTCACCTGTAATGTACCGGCGGCCGCTTTCCTGCGGGTAATGCACCTGGTCAACGGAGACTACCTGCTCATCGGCCCTGACCACTTTGAAAATACCCATATCAGCCGTACGCGCGATAACGAACTTTGGTATCTCAGAAAAGAACGTGGGTCGAAACCTGTCAAACTCGATCAGAAGATGAGTGAAGGTGCGGGAGTTTCCAAGAAGACTCTGAAAATCGCGTTCTCGCAGACCGCCGAGCAGGCCCCGGACCTTGCCCCCGAAGCTTCTCGCCTGATCGTCGCTGAGCTCGACCTCTCCGCCACACCGAAGCTGATCAACAAGAAAACAGTTTATGAAAGCAAAGATCGAAGCTGCACTATCGAAGCCCAGGATTTCTACGACAACGACCGCAAGATGACGTTCACCTGCTACGA
>QHVR01000511.1:3891-7997 GCA_003223595.1 Acidobacteriota bacterium | reverse complement strand
GAGGCGATGGAGGCGGTGCTGGTCAACCGCAGCCGGATCGAGCCTAAGGTGGCATTGTTGAAGCCGATCTCGGCGGCCATTGCGATCGGAACCGGCGGACCGTTTGGCGCTGAGGGTCCGATCATTCAGACTGGCGGGGCTTTGGGATCGCTGGTGGGACAGGTGCTGCATACCACCGCGGTGGAGCGCAAGGTGCTGCTGGCCTGTGGCGCGGCGGCCGGAATGTCGGCGACTTTCAACACGCCGATTGCGGGCGTGATTCTCGCGATCGAGTTGCTGCTGTTCGAGTTCAAAGCCCGATCCTTTATTCCGCTGGTCATTGCCAGTACGCTGGCCACTGCGGTGCACATGCAATTGCTGGGTCCGGGGCCGATGTTTTCCGTGTCCGCGGTAGATTTCGGGATTCCGCACGCGCTGCCGTTTTACCTGGTGCTCGGGCCGGTGTGCGGCATTGCGGCGGTGTTGCTGAGCAAGGCTTTGTATTGGGTGGAAGACACCTTTGAGAAGCTACCGGTGGACGAGTTGTGGTGGCCGGCGATTGGTGCGCTGTTTCTGGGAATCATCGGATTCTTCGTACCGCGCGTGCTGGGCGTGGGATACGACACGATTGGGGACATCCTGAACGGGAACCTTGCATGGAAATTGTTGCTGATCGTGATGCTGGCGAAGTTTGGGGCGCTGGTGATATCGCTGGGATCGGGGACATCGGGCGGTTTGTTGGCGCCTACATTCATGTGGAGCGCGGCCATGGGCGGGCTGTTCGCGATGATCGGGAATCACGTGTTTCCCAGCGCCCATCTGTCGCCTGGAGCATTTGCGGTGGTGGCCATGGGCGCGGTATTTGGCGCCGCTTCTCGGGCAACGTTTTCATTCATCATTTTTGCTTTTGAGATTACGCGGGACTACAACTCGGTGCTGCCACTCATGCTGGTGGCGGTAATTGCGGATGGAGTTGCGATGCTGTTCATGCCGCGCAGTTCGATCATGACGGAAAAGCTGGCGCGGCGCGGACTGCACGTACACCAGGACTATGAGGCGGACGTGCTGGCGCAGTCCACCGTGTCGGAGACCATGGAGAAGAATGCTCCGGTGATTCTGGCGGGAACGAAAGTGGGGCAAGTTGCGGAACGGATCGCGCGGCATGATCCGGAAGTGGCGCGACATGAGGCCATGCTCATTGTGGATTCCGAGGGCAAACTGAAGGGCGTGGTGACCCGTGGCGATATTCTGAGGGCGCTCGACAAAGACTCGTCAGGCGCGCTGACGGTGGAAGAGGCGGGCAGCACGAAGATGGTGGTGACTTATCCGGATGAATTGATATCCGAAGCGGTGGCCAAGATGCTGCAGTTCCAGGTGGGGCGGCTGCCGGTAGTGGATCATGCGGACGACCGGAAGATTGTTGGATATCTGAACCGGGCTGCCATCATGGCGGCGCGCATGCGGCGCCTGCGCGATGAACATATGCGCGACCAGGGGTGGCTAGGGTTTCGCGGTAACCAAAGTATCAAAGTCGAAGCGTCCCGTTCGTAAGTTGGTTCCCCCACCAAGGGGCGCTTGGAAGCAGGAGTATCCACCATATAATGGTGGAACTCCATGATTTCTGGGCGAACAGAATGCGCGCTGGCGGTGCTGGCGGCCTTCTGTGTGCTGGTTGTTTTCTTTTTTCCTGGCTGCATTCTTCGGTGCTGATCTGACACGTTTTGCTCGTTTATTTTCTAAAACAATCCCCGGCCTGGTCTCTCGAAAGCAGCACCCGGAAGGGGGCGTTGCTGATGAACTCTAATTCCAAATTCTTGAGGAGGGTCGAGTAATGAAGCAGATGATTCGGTTGTCTTTCGTGGTTACGATTCTTGGGCTCGTATTGTTATCTTCCGGGTGCGGAAAGAAAGCAGCAAAGGCTACGCCGCCGGCGCCTCCGGCACCCCCGACTCCAACGGCTACGCTGGCGGCAAGCCCCGAGGTGATTCAGCAGGGCCAAAGCACCGTGCTGACCTGGAATACGGAGAATGCATCGAACATCACAATCGAGGGGCTTGGGGAATTGCCGGCCTCGGGCACGAAATCGGTGACGCCAAACGACTCCATGACTTACACGTTGGTGGCCAAGGGACCGGGAGGAACGCAGAACGCTTCTGCGCGTGTGACCGTGAATGAAAAGACGGCAGAGGTGGCACCACCGTCACCGTCGGAAGAAGAGTTGTTCGCGCGCAATGTGAAAGATGTTTTATTCGATTACGACAAGGCGGAAATTCGAGGCGACCAGGCGACCACGGCGCAGAGCGATGCCGCGTTTCTGATGCAGCATCCTTCCATCAAAGTGGTGCTGGAAGGACATTGTGACAATCGCGGATCGGAAGAATACAACCTTGCGCTGGGAACCAGCCGCGCGGAATCACTGAAGAAGGCGCTGCTGCAGCACGGAGTGCCGGAAGAGCGCGTGAAGACGATCAGCTACGGAAAAGAAAAGCCATTCTGCAGCGAAGACAACGATGCATGCTGGCAGCAAAACCGCGTTGATCACGTGGCCATGGCTCGCTAGGATCTGGAGGGCGGCCCGCCGCTGGCCGCCCATTTTTACCCCATCCCGCCGATTGCATTTTCCCGTTGTGTTCTCCCATAGTATGGACGGAGGATTGTGAGTGCCTGAAGTGCAGGAGCAAAAGGCGTCCCGCGAAAGGCTGAGCCGCGTGCGGTTGTACTTGCGGCAAAGACCGGTGATGCTGGTGCTGCTGACGGCTCTGACGGTCGTGTTCTTTGTCTTTGTGGCGGCATTATCGCGCGCCTATAAGGACCAGCAAACAGCGCTGGGGAGTCGATGGTTCCAACGTGGGATCGCCGATCTGAGCGGAAAGCGCTACCAGGCCGCGGTCACGGATTTCCGGGCGGCGCTGCTGTACTCGCGCGACAACTACACTTATCAACTGAATCTGGCCGAGGCGCTTCTGGGAATGAATCGCAGGGCGGAGGCATCCGCCTATCTCCTCAATTTGTGGGACCGGCAACCGGAAGATGGTCTGGTCAACCTCGAACTAGCGCGCATCGCGGCGCAGAAGCGGCAGATGCCGCAGGCGGTCCGCTACTATCACGATGCCGTGTACGCTGTGTGGCCAAGCCAGCAGGAGATCCAGAGGCGGGAAGCGCGGCTGGAGTTGATCGAACTTCTGTTGCGGAATAATGCCAAGGCGCAGGCGCAAGCAGAATTGATTGGACTCTCGGAGAGTGCGGATGAAGATCCCGCGCAATTGAACCTTCTGGGGGACCTTTTTATGCGCGCCCAGGATTATGAGCATGCCGTGGCGGAATACCGCGCGAGCCTGAAAGCGGATGCGCATAATGCGAAGACGCTGGCGGGCGCAGGATACGCGGCGTATGAATTGCAGCAGTATTCCCTGGCTGAGCATTACCTGCAGGACGCGATCAAACGGTATCCGAATGATAAGGACAGTGCCGAGCGCTTGAAGACCACTGAGATGGTACTGCGTATGGACCCGTACCAGCGACAGATTTCTCAGACCGAACGCGATCGATTGGTCATCGAAGCGTTCGCGACTGCCGGAGAAAGATTGCAGCATTGCGCGGTACCCAGCGGTGATGGCGTGGGTGGGACTGCTGTGCAGGGGCCGAACCTGAGTGATGAGTGGTCGGCGTTGAAACCGCAGATCACGCCACGAGGTTTGCAAAGAAATTCGGGCTTGGCGGATCAGGCGATGGATCTGGTGTTCCGAATCGAGCGGCAAACTAGCCTGAGTTGTGGCGCACCCACCGGGCCGGATCTGGCGCTGCTGCTGATTTCAAAATTGCGGGAAGGAAGCAAGCTTTGAGTCTGCAGGCCGACCCCGAAAGCGAAGTGCTGGCCGATCATGCGGAACCGCCGCGGGCGACGGCGTGGATCTACGAACATTCTCCGCGGAATGTATGGCGGGCTGTATTTCGCGAAGACAACTTCTTCCTGGTGCTTTCGGTCTTCATTGGAGTGCTTTCCGGCCTGGCCGTGGTGTGCTTCCGATATGCCATTGACTGGGCCCGGCTTTACCTGCTGGGGACCGGAGTCGTGCTCACACCGTTGCGGCTATTGGTAGCGCCGACCGCGGCGGGGCTGGTGATTG
>QHVR01000511.1:219-3711 GCA_003223595.1 Acidobacteriota bacterium | reverse complement strand
GTCGCTGGCGTCGGTACTGGGACGAAAGATGCGGTTATCGCGCGACCGCATGCGACTGATTGCGCCTGTGGGAGCGGCCGCTGGGCTGGCGGCGGCGTTCAATGCACCGATCTCGGCGGTGCTGTTTGTGATTGAGGAAGTGATCGGCCGGTGGACCGCGGGCATTCTGGGGTCGGTGGTGCTGTCGGCCATTTCGAGCGTAGTGGTAATGCGCTGGTTCCTGGGGTCGGAATCGATGTTTCGGATTCCGGCGGTCGAAATGACCCAGCCTTTGGAATTGATCGCTTACGCGGTGCTGGGCGTGGTGGGGGGGATCGCGTCGGTGGTATTCGCGAGCGGGATCGGCATCCTGCGTCCGGCGTTCAAAGGGCTGCCGCGATGGACGCAGTATTTCCAGCCGGCGATTGCGGGGTTACTGATCGGAGTCATCGCAGTGCTGGGCGCTCCGCAGGTCATGGGAGCGGGGTACGAATATATCGATCAGGCGATGCACGGGCAGTTTACCTGGCAATTTCTTGCGATCCTGGCTGGGCTGAAGATCGTGGCCACGTTGCTGTCGTTTGTGAGTGGAACGCCGGGAGGAATGTTCGCGCCAACATTGTTTATAGGGGCGATGCTGGGCGCCGCGGTCGGGGGGGCAGAGCGGTACATGTTTCCTTACCTGACCATCTCGCCTGGGACTTATGCGCTGGTGGGAATGGGAGTGCTCTTTGCAGGATTCCTACGCGCTCCGATGACCTCGGTCTTCATGGTGCTGGAAGTCAGCGGGAATTATTCCATCATCGTGCCGGTGATCGTGGCTAATACATTTTCTTACGTCATCTCGCGCGGGCTGCAGCCGATTCCGATCTTTGACGTGCTCACACGGCAGGATGGATTGGAGCTGCCGTCCATGGAGGAATTGCGGGAAGAGGACATCCTGCAAGTGGAGGACGCGATGCAGCCAGTGGAAGGGCCGGTACTGGATGCAGAGGAGACGGTGGAGAAAGCGTTGCAGCATGTGGATGGTTCACGAGGCGAAGATTTGCTGGTACGTCTGAGCCCGAGCGGGTGGAGCACGGTGACGAGGGATCGGTTGCGAGCGCTGGCGTCGGAGGGGAAAGGCGGCGCGAAACTCGGACCGCTGCTGCTGGTGCCGCGGATTCCTTATTTGCATCCCGACCTTCCTCTGGAAACGGCACTGCGGTATATCGAGCGATGGAAACTGGTTCCGGTGGTGAGCCGGGCGAATTTTCAGCAACTCGAGGGTGTGGTTTCGCAGCGCAGCGTGCTGGACCGCTATCGGGAGTTTGGGGAGGGGTAGTTCTCATGACGCGTTTGTGCGCCGCCCTGAACGACGGCGTGCGGGGCTAGATGTTTTGTTCTGGTTCACAGCAGGGGCGTAATCCGGATGTTACTGCGGGTGCGCGATTGCGCTTGAAAGATTCCAGCCTGTTTCTGTAAGCTTGCGAAAAATCCCACGAAGGCATGAGGCAGAGTTGTATCCGAAAGGCGAGGGAAAGGTGTAGGTCGACGGGAAGAACCGTCCGGGTACAGACCAGCCATGCACTGCCGGGAGACTCTGAGTCTTCCGTTCGCAAAGCTCAATGAGTGCGAATCCAGTTCCAGACGAGTAACGGGGAAAACAACATGTCCAGTACTTTGATGAGAGTGGTAGTACTTAGTCTCATGGTGGTGGGAGTTGCGGCTCAAGGGTTCTCCCAGGGCGGAGCCACCGGAGCAATCACGGGCACGGTGCAGGATCCCAGCGGCGCGGTGGTAGCCAACGCCGATGTACAGCTGACAAACCAGGACACAGGTGTGCTGGAAAGATCGGTGAAGACCGGGCCTGATGGATCTTTTAATGCGCAACTGTTGCCCGTCGGCACTTACACGGTGAGCGTGCATGCGCCGGGATTCACGCAGGCGAAGTTCCCCGGCATCGCGGTGCGCGTCACAGAAACCACGCGTATGACAGCTAAGCTGTCGACTGAGGCGGTGCAGCAGAAGATCGAAGTGCAGGCCGAAGTGCAGACGGTGAATACAACCGATGCCACGACGGGACAGGCGATCGAGAGCGCGACGATCCGGGCGCTGCCGCTGGCAACGCAGAATTTCCAGCAGTTGCTGACGCTGTCGAGCGGAGCGCAGGCGGAACTGAATAAGGCTACGCAGCTGGGGCGAGGTGACGTCCGCATACAGGTGAACGGGCAACGTGAGGATAACAATAACTACCTGCTCGAGGGCATCAGCGTCACGGACTACAACGTCGCGGAATTGACTAACACGCCGCTGCCGAATCCGGATGTGGTGCAGGAGTTCAAGGTGCAAACCTCGCTGTATGACGCGAGCCAGGGGCGGAACGGCGGCGGGAACATCAACGCGATCCTGAAGACGGGCACGCAGAGTTTCCACGGCGATGTGTATGAGTTCTTCCGGAACACGGTGCTCGACGCGAACGAATATTTCCTGAAGCAGACCGGATCGCCGCGTCCGGTCATTCAGCAGAATATTTTCGGTGGAAGTTTGGGCGGGCCGGTCAGTCCGGGTGGAAAGCTGGGCTTCTTCTTTGTGAATTACCAGGGCACGCGGCAGCGGAGCGGTGATTCTCCGGGAACATTGATCAGCACGTTTATTCCGTATGTGCCGGCTTCGGACCGGGGTGCGGCAAATGCGGGGAATCTTGCTGCGGACTTTAACGTGGGGAGCGCTGATCCGGTGGCGGTGAACCTGCTGGCATTCCAGAGCAATCAATTCGGGGCGCCGGCGAATGGATATCTTTTCCCGCTGCCGAGCAATGTTCCGGCTGGAACATTGCCCGGGGATCTGGTGCAGTTTACGGTGAGCAAGCCGGGGAAGTTTACCGACGATCAGTTGACGGCGAATTGGGACCATGAGTTCCGGAATTCGCGGGACTCGGTGGCGGCGCGGTTCTTCTTCTCGAATTCGGAGCAGGATATTCCGTTTGGGGCGGGCGGATTACAGGCGTCGTTGGGCGCGCCCGCCAGCGGGACGGACTTGAACTTCCCCTATCAACTGCCAATTCACGACAGAGTTTTCATCGTGTCGGAAACGCACGTATTCAATCCGCACCTGGTGAACGATATCCGGTTCGGGCTGGTGCACATCAACAATACGGCGAATAACATCAATCCGGTTACGGCGGCGGACGCGGGAATCGATCGGCCCACCAATAATCTGACGAACAGCGTTTATAAATTTACCTTACTGACTTCGGGATTCCAGTTTGGCCCGACGCCGCAGGCAAACCAGGCGCAGACGCAAAACAATTACAACCTGGTGGACAACCTGAGCTGGGTTTCGGGCAAGCACAACTTCACCGTGGGCGGACAATACACGCGCGTGCGGCTGAACAAGCTGTTTCCGCAGGTATTCAACGGGCAGCTTTTCTTTACGAACACCACGGATGCCTTCAATAAGACCGTTTCGGACTTTGGGAATTTTGTGCAGGGCGTGCCCGAGTTCAGCTTTGGCGGTGGCGGCGTTTACAAC
>QHVR01000511.1:0-200 GCA_003223595.1 Acidobacteriota bacterium | reverse complement strand
TACAACCACGCTTACCGGCAGAGCAACTCCGCGGTGTTTCTGCAGGATGACTGGAAGGCGACTTCGAACCTCACGGTCAACCTGGGATTGCGGACGGAGTTTCTGGGGGCGTGGACTGACGGGGACTGCCACATCGGCAACATCGAGTCGGACCTGACGAACTCGGGCACGTATCCGTTCGTTTATCCCAAGTGCGTGGA
>QHVR01000123.1 GCA_003223595.1 Acidobacteriota bacterium | reverse complement strand
CTGCCGTTAGCGGCGGGCAGGCATCGGTGCAAGACGACTCCTGTTAAGTAGGTGCACGGATCGTTCGTTGTGGCAGTCGTATTGAGGAATAACGCCAGCCCGGTGGCGTCATCGAGCGCTATGTCGCGCCTTCCATCTTTATCGAAGAAAGCCGCGGCGAAGCCCCCGCGCGGCGAGTAGTTGGTGTTGTCGGCAAAATGCTTGGGCGCATTGAACCCGCTGCGGCCGCCCTTGCCGGGGTAGAGATCGAAGCCGGACTCTGCGCTCCCGTACAGATTCAAGTCAGTCAGGGCCGCAACGTCTTCGATGTCATCATTGTTGAAGTCAACAACCACGACGGTAAGTGGAATACCGGCATTTATATTGCTGTCGTCCGCGTAGACCGGTGTAAAGCTTCCATTGGCGTTGCTGTACTCGACTACCAGGGCCGCGCCGTAACCGCCGGCGGAAGACGAGACCAGCAGATCGACTCTTCCGTCAAGATCGACATCGGCAGCGAACATTTGTCCGCTTCCGGAGACCTGGTCATTCAGCAAATGAGGAGTGAAAGAATTATTGCCATTGTTGCTGAGTGCATAGATTCGAGAAAGCCCCGGACCGCAACTGGAATCAGCGCAGGCGTCTAGATACGCAAGATCGAAGCGGTGACCGCCACGGAGATCACCCGTGACGAGAGAGCTGACGTGGTCGGGCGCATATCCCGAGTTGTGGGACGAGTAGTAGAGCGGGACGCTGAAATGATACGCACTAAACGAGGATCCAGTGTTGGACAGCACGGTGACCGTCTTGGTGATGTCGGAAAGGGCTGCGATGTCGGCCCTGCCGTCGACATTGAAATCGCCGACTGCGATGGAATCGGCTGCGCCGTTGATGTTGTGAAATACCGGGGCAGCGAAGTTCCCCTTACCATCACCAAGGCAGACGCCCACCTGAGCATTTTTCGCGAAGGCGAAATCGAGATTACCGTCCTGATTGAAATCGCCGACTTGCGCCCGTAGAGCACCGGAGGTTCCGGAAATCGGCTTCGGCGTTCCGAACGCGCCTGAGCCATTGTTGAGATAGAGATAGATCTGAGTGCTGCCGCTGACGTTCGCGACGCCAATCAGATCGGCAGCTCCGTCGCGATTGAAATCGCCAACCACGAATTGATAGCTATCCGTAAAAGGTGGGTAATGCTTTGGCGCCGAGAAGGTTTGGGCGAACGAGGTTCCGATCAGAGCGAAAGCAAACGAGGTCGTGCGCAAAAGATTGCGCGCCGCCAGCATCATGTGAACTCCTTGAGGGTCATGCGGAGGCGGCGCATGCAACGAGTTTTAGATTGCAGCACTTTCGAGACGGGTTGCCGAGCAGGAGAGACAGGAGTTTGCCAGAAGGCGAGTCAAAGTCAAAATCGTTTAATTCGAAGGTGTTGGAGCCGTTTACCGTAGCCACATCTCATCCTTGAAGCGGTGGCCGCTTGCAGAGTTCAGCGTTTCGAGGTTCGTCCGCTTTCGCACGGAACTGTACGCAAATGAACAGTCAGAGTTCTTCGGTGGGTGATAATGCGTAAGGTCAACCAAGGGGTTCAACTACTTACCTTGATCTCAGTATGGCCCCGCATCTGCAAGTCAGCCTGGAGCCAGGGAGAGGGGTAAATGGGATCACTCCTGCAGGATTTTCGTTACGGCTGGCGCATGCTAGTCCACAATCCGCGCCTCGCGGTGCTCGCCGCGCTGACTTTCGGTTTGGCAATTGGCGCCGGAACCACGGTCTTTAGCTGGATTGATGACGTTCTTCTGCACCCGTTTCCCGGTGTCGCGAAGCCTGATGATCTTTGGGCATTCGAGACTACCCGCGCCGACGGCGGGCACGTCGAGAATTCCTACCTTGATTTTCGCGACTACCGCGACAACTTGAAAACCATCTCCGGACTGGCCATGTTCGTTCCTATTGCACTGAACGTGGGAGAAACAGAGCATGCGGAAAGAGTCTGGGGCATGATGGTTTCGGGCAACTACTTTGACGTTCTAGGCGTACGGCCTGAACTGGGACGTGTATTCCTGCGCGAAGAATTCGCCGACAAGCCTGGGGGCTTCCCTGTGGTTGTGATCAGCGACAGGCTTTGGCGTACTCGCTTCAATTCTGATCCCCAGATTGCGGGAAAGACGGTTCGGCTGAACCGGCGTGAAATGACAATCGTCGGGGTCACGCCGCCTGAATTTCACGGCACGCTCTCCGGCTTATCGTTCGACATGTGGGTTCCGGTCGTGATGCAGCCGCAACTGCAAAGCCTCGACCTGTTGCTGACGGATCGCCAAACGCGCCAACTTTATGGCCTTGCTCGTCTGCAGCAAGGGGTGAAGGTGGAGCAGGCGCGGCAGGAAATTGCGGAACTGGCGCGGCAGATCGCGAAAGGCAGTCCAACGACCAACGAGGGGATGAGCGCGACTCTGGTGCCCACATGGAAAGCGCGCGGCGGTGCAGGAGAGTTGCTGCTGGCGCCCTTACAGATTCTGGCAGCGGTGTGTGTCGTTGTGTTGTTGATTGCGTGCGCCAACGTGGCCAATTTGTTGCTTGCGTGGTTCGTGACCCGACGTAAAGATTTCGGCTTGCGGCTCGCCCTGGGAGCGGGACGCGCGCGCCTGGTGCGGCAAATACTCAGCGAGAGCCTGATCCTCGCAGCTCTGGGCGCGCTCATCGGCGCTGCCATGGCGAGATGGATGACCGGTGCGCTTCCTTACCTGCTGCCGCCGCACGCGAATATTGCGACCGCGCTGCAGGTACACCTGAATGGACAGGCGCTGGCTTTCACGATTCTGCTTTGCTTGCTTAGCGCTCTACTCGCTGGCGCAGCGCCAGCTCTGCACTGCTGGCGAGAAAGGCTCGACGACGGCCTGAAGGAGAGCGGGCGCGGATCCATGACTGGACTGGGTTCCAATCGCCTGCGCTCGCTGCTGGTAGTTTCCGAGGTCTCTTTGGCGCTAGTGGCGCTGATCGGAGCCGGATTATTTGCCCGGGCGTTTGCCCTGACTCGGAAAATCGACCCCGGGTTCGAGCCCTCCAACGTGCTCGTTTCAAGCTTTTACCTCTCCACCAGCGGTTACAACCTCGATCAGAGAAAGCAGTTCTGCCGCGAGCTGAGGGAAAGAATGGAATCCGAGCCGGGCGTTACGGCCGTTTCCTACGCTGACGGAGCGCCTCTTGGGTTTCAGGGCAGCTGGTGGGAACCCATCGAAGTGCAAGGATACGTGCCCGCGACGGGTGAGAATATGAAGATCGAACGCAACGTCGTCGCGCCTGGTTATTTCAGCCTGATGCATATCCCGCTGGTGGAAGGGCGCGACTTTACGGAGCAGGATGACGAAAGCCCCAAGGCTCAGAAAGTGATGATCGTTACAGAGGCGTTCCGAAAGCGCTTCCTCCCGACAGGAAATGCGATTGGGCGCAAGGTCCAAGGCTGGGGCGTGTGGTTCACCGTAGTGGGAGTGGTCAAGGACATCAAAGACCGCTCGCTTACGGAAAGCGCACAGCCATACTTCTACGTGCCTTTCCGGCAAGCTTATCGTGAAGATATGAACCTTTTCGTCTTCGCGCGAACCGCAGGCAACCCGGTCCAGGCCGTCCCCCTGCTGCGGAAGGAGGTTCGCGAGATTGATCCCAATGTAATCATTTTCGAAGCGATCCCAATGACGGAATACATAGGAGCGAGCTGGTTTGCGCAAAAGATCGCTGCCAGCATGTTGAGCATTTTGGGAGCGCTAGCCATGCTTTTGGCTGCGCTGGGACTGTACAGCGTCATGTCCTACTCCGTCACCCAGCGCACGCGCGAGATTGGGGTTCGGATGGCTCTGGGAGCGCAACGGGCGGAGATCCTTGCGCTGCTTTTACGGCGCGGAATGGTTTTGACAAGTGTGGGACTGCTCGCCGGAGCTGGCGTGATGCTGGTTCTTTCGCGCACTGTTCCTCTGATGCCTGCAGACAGTTCTGCTCTTGCCAGTAGCGGCTCATTCCTTGGCCGGAGTGGGGGAGAGTCCCTGATCTATGTGGCGGCCGCCGCATTCCTGGCAGGCATCGCTGCACTGGCCACTTATATACCCGCCCGGCGTGCAACCAGATTGGATCCCATGGTTGCGCTGCGCTATGAATGACCGGAGCTAATGGAGCATCGGCGCCTCGGCCACCGCTACGTATTTGTCAGCTGCTCCGTAGTAGAACAGATATCGTTCGCCGCGTTTCAACATGCCCTCGACGAAAACAACATTGGGCACTTGGCCGACTCGCTCCCACTCCTTTGCAGGCTGAAAGACGGGCCGCTCGCTTCTCCAAAGGAGTTTGCGCGGATCGTGGCGGTCGAAGATTGCGATCCCCGTGCGGTAGACCAGCTTGTCGTCCGCGCCGTTATACACCAGAATGATCCTGTTCGGCGTAACGATCGGCGGTGGCCCAGGTTCCGCCACGCGCGAGTCGAACTGACCGGGCCTGACGGGAAGAACCGGAGTCTTGGTAGCCTCCGTCCAATGCATCAAGTCCTCCGAATAAGCCAGGCCGCCCTGATCTTTGTTGTCCCCGCTCGTACCGAGGAAATACATCCAGTATTTGCCATCGATTTTCTGCGGAACGATAGCACCCGATTTCGTCCACTTCACATTCCAGTTGCCTTTGTTGGCCGGAATAATCACGCCCTTGCGCTCCCAATGGATCAGGTCTGTGGAAGTGGCGAGGCAGAGCTGCGCGTCGGTTTTGTTGTAGCCCGTATAAGTCAGGTAATACGCGTCGCCGAACTGGACGAGTCTGGGATCCTCGACTCCGCCATTTTTTTCGTAGGATTCCGTGGGACTGAGAACCGGCTCATTCCGGCGAGTGAAATGAAGCCCATCGGCGCTCTCTGCGTAGCCCAGCCTGGAAGTGCCCTGGCTGTCTTGCGCGCGATAGAGCATCACGATCTTGCCGCTGGCTTCGATTACTGCCGGATTGAACGTGCCGGCTGATTGCCAACCGTTGCCGGCAGGCGAGATTACAGGACCATCCGTCAAACGATGCCAGGTTCCGAATGGCAGTTGCGGACCAGACTGCGCCGCCAACAGCCCGAAAGAGAGCACTACGGCTGCAACTCGCGGAAGATGAGAGAGGCAGAGATTTATGGACATGGATGCGGGCAGGAAAAAACGGCAGGGCCGACCCCCTGCCGTCCGTGGAAATCGTATTCCGAACTACTTTCTGTTTACGGCTTTCTTCAGTTCGGCCCCAGGGGTGAATTTCGCGACTTTGCGGGCGGCAATTTTAATGGTTGCGCCGGTTTGCGGGTTGCGGCCGTTGCGCGCCTTTCTCTGCGAAACCGAGAAAGTGCCGAAGCCTATCAACGCCACGCGATCTCCCTTGCGGAGAGCAGCGGTAACG
Source organism: Acidobacteriota bacterium (assembly GCA_003223595.1). Lineage (GTDB taxonomy): Bacteria > Acidobacteriota > Terriglobia > Terriglobales > Acidobacteriaceae > Sulfotelmatobacter. Next base: position 11,759 of record QHVR01000123.1, on the reverse strand, counting down.
CTACCGACAGCAGTATCAATGGCGGTCGTGGCCTGTGCTTTGCTGATGTCACATGCACCTGCGATCTTATCGACCAGATCAGCTTTGTTCATAGTTTCTCCTCGCAGGTCTCGTTCGTGCCCAGCCGAAACCGGGACTGCGTAAGGCTTAGACTGGGTTGGGAAACCTGACCGCTGGTATTGTGCTCTCTCTTGCAAGAATGTCAACTGTGAAAATCCGCGCCGGAAGCCTGTTTCGCAATGGGTTCGCCCCGCGATAAGCACGGGAAGCGGGTTCTCGGAATGCAACGAAGGGGTTTTCCTCCGTCCTCCACAGGAGCCGCCAGTCCTGCACAGGATGTACACAGATGGTCAGGGATTCCCGCTTGCGCAAAGAGTGCCCCTCAGTGCACATTCAAAAGAGAAAGAACCCACGTAGGGACGGCCCCTTGGGCTGTCCCGCGAAGCGAAGCGAGCGCCCCGGAATAAGTCCGGGGTGTTGTCATTCTGGAATGAGGCATTGCAGTGATTAAGGCGCCAGTTGAGATTTGTCCGTTGTGTGAAGGTTCGGGGTGGAAGACGGTTTCCAATCCTGGCAGCGTAAATGACCGCCGCGTAACCCGCTGTGACTGCCAGTTGCGGGTGCGAGCCCAGGGCGTGATGACGGCGGCCAGAATTCCGCGGCGTTACGAACACTGTGAACTGTCCAACTACGACACGGATTTCCCCGGTGCCCACCCATCTCTGGCCGAGGCTCACTTTCTGGCGGCCAATTTCGCCAAAAAGTGCGACCCGCGCGGCGACAAAGGCCTGCTGATCATCGGCAAAATCGGTACGGGCAAGACTCATCTTGCGGTCGGCATTCTGAAAGAACTTATCCTGAATCGCGGCATTCCGTGCCTGTTTTATGACTATCGCGAACTGCTCAAAGAGATCCAGAATTCCTATAACGCGACCGTGCAGACCACGGAATTAGACGTGTTGCGGCCGGTGTTTGAAACGGATGTACTGGTGCTCGATGAATTGGGAGCAGTGAAGCCGACTGAATGGGTATGGGACACCGTCAGCCTGATTCTGAACACGCGCTACAACGATAACCGCACCACCATTATCACGACGAATTTCGACGACCAACCTGCAGCAGGGGCCTCGGGTTCGCTATCTCCCGCCCGCGCCGCCAGCCGCGGCGAAACTCTCGGGGATCGCATTGGCGAGCGCATGCGCTCCCGGCTGCATGAGATGTGCCGGGTTATCACCCTCGACGGGACTGATTTCCGACAGAAGTTTCGCAGCGCCAATTTTCGTTAACTTCTTGGCCACGGATTTTCACGGATCTACACGGATCAAACTCGACAAGTAGATCTCGGAAGGTGTGTGCCTGTTGGCCGAGATCCCTCTAGAATCAGGTAGTGCTGAGCGAGCGCATCGAATTCGCGCCTGAGCGGGATGCGGAGATTTTCGCCGCCGTGCCCGCCGGGCCTGCCGTGTTCGTTTTGCGAGGGGATGAGTCCCACGCGGAACCGTACGTCAGCAAGACCGCCAACCTGCGCCGAAGACTGCAGCGGCTTCTAGGGGCTGTAGAAGAGCGCACCAAAAAGTTGAATCTGCGTGACCGGGTGCGCTCGATCGAGTATTCACTGACCGGATCCGATTTCGAATCGGGCTTTCTCCTATATCGGGTTCTGCGGGACGTATTTCCCAAGACGTATCAGAACCGCCTGCGATTCCGCTTCGCTCCCTTCGTAAAATTGCATCTGGAGAATGAATTTCCCCGGGCGTCCATCACAACGCGGCTGGGCAGGCTCACTGGTCGGGCACTTTATTACGGACCATTCGTGTCGCGGATTGCAGCCGAGAAATTCATGAACGACTCGCTCGATTTCTTCAAGATGCGGCGCTGCCTGGACGATCTGCATCCTGATCCCAAATTCCCCGGCTGCATTTATTCCGAGATGAAGATGTGCCTGGCCCCCTGTTTCAAGGGATGCAGCAATGAGGAATACGCGCAGGAAGTGCAGCGGGTGCAGACGTATTTCGATTCGCAAGGAGAATCACTGCTGCGGCAGTTCGCCGAGCAACGCGAAGCTGCCTCCGCGGATCTTGCATTCGAAGAGGCTGCCGCCATTCATGCGCGGGTCGAGAAGCTGAATCCGGTGGTCGGCCAACTTCCGGAGATTGTCCGCCGCCTTGACCGCCTGAATGCCGTGATCATCCAACCCAGCCACTTGCCGGGTTCAGTGGCGTTCTTTCGCATCGATTCGGGGCGAATCTCGGGACCGGTCGCGTTCAGCATTCAGCCCACGGAGCACGCCAAGTCGCAGTCGATGGAAGCGCGGGTCCAGGAACTTCTGCAGTCGTTCCCTCCAGCCGTTGCAAAATCGGCGCTGGATACTATGGAGCACCTCGCGACGCTGAAGCGCTGGTACTATCGCGGGAGCCGCACGGGCGAGATATTCTTTTCCGACGCCAAAGGGGAGTTGCCCATGCGCCGCATCGTGCGAGGAATCTCGCGAGTGTTCCGCGGGGAGAAACCGGAGCCGATCAATTCCCCAGCTGGTTCCGCGTGAAGTCAACCGACATTACGGCTGTCGGGAAGTTGTCAGCTCGTAGAGAGCGCTTGCGTGCGCGCGCAGATTCACGTGCAAGCCGCTGAGCGAACCTAGAAACTTGTGAGTCCATAAATCGCGCGCATGCATTTCGTGGCTGGATATCCCGACGTCGTTCCAGCCCACAGAAAAATCTCCCGCCGTTTCGCCCAAGTTGAAGAGCGCGATGTATTTCTCGCCCGGCCTCGCGCCATCTGCGATCCACACCCGCAGGTTGCCTCGGTCCAGCGCCTGATGACCGCCACGGCTGTGCTGATTCACTTCGAGTACCTCTTCGTTGGTGATAAGCGCGGTGGTCGCGGCATCGTTGCTGGGCAGATCGCCGCCGAATATCAGTGGCGAACGGAAGATGCTCCATAACGTCATCACCGTCTGCTGCTCGTCGAAAGTGAATTTGCTGGGCGCGCCTCCGCCTTCGGTGCTAGTGACGCGCAGCTTGCCAAAGGGAAGCATGTCCGCATCGGGCCAGGTATCGTTCTTGCCGACATACTGCGCCCAATCGCGCGCGTAGTCGAACTGCTGGCGCAGCAGCTTCCAGTCGTCCCAGAAGTCGTCGGAGATGCGCCACATCTGTGCATACTTCTCGAAGAACTCTGCTTCGGAAAGAGGCGCCGGACCCGGCGAGATGCTAAGCACCATCGGACGCCCCGTCTTCGTAATGGCCTGGCTGAGCGCCTTCATCTCCGCCGGCTGATAGAGATGGCTCCCCATGTCATCAGCCTTGATGAAATCGACGCCCCAGGAAGCATAGAGCTCTGCGATGGAATCGTAATAGGCCTGTGCGCCCGGCTTGGTCGTGTCGACGCCCCACATGTCGGGATTCCAGCGGCACGCGTTGTCTTTGTCCGCGACATCGGAGGCGCGGTATGAAGTGCCCTTGATGGGGAGATTTTTCTCGACTGCCTGGCGGGGGATGCCGCGCATGATGTGAATTCCGACCTTCAGGCCTTTGCTATGAATGTATTCGGCCAGAGGCTTGAAACCCGCGCCATTGGCAGAAGAAGGAAAGCGATTCACGGCGGGCATGAGGCGGCCGTATTCGTCCATCGTGAGCGGTGCGCCAGGCTTGTAGTCGTGCCCTTGCGCATTGGGCTCGTACCATTGGATATCGACTACGATGTACTGCCACCCGTACTTCGCCAGGTGCTCGGCCATCCAGTCGGCATTGGCTTTGACCTGCTCTTCGCGGACTGTGGTGCCGTAGGAATCCCAGCTGTTCCAGCCCATGGGAGGAGTGGGGACTACGGGAGACTGTGCGGCGGCGGAAGAGATCCAACCACAGGGGACACCGAGGAGCACAGAGAATAGAGCGGCGGTGAAATAACGGGACACTCGGGCACCAAGCATGCCCCGCATTGTATGTCGTCTGGTGAAGATTCTGCAGCACGGCAAAAGGAAGGCGGCCATTCCGGCCGCCCTCTTGCATGATCCGTGGGAATCCGCGCAAATCCGTGGCGAAGAATTCCTCAGATGTCCAGGTTCTTCACGTCGAGCGCGTTCTCCTCGATGAACTTGCGCCGCGCTTCGACGTCTTCGCCCATGAGCGTGGTGAAGATGGTCTCGCATTCGGCGATATCTTCCAGCTTCACCGAAAGCAGCGTGCGGCGCTCGGGATCCATCGTCGTCTCCCAAAGCTGAGGAGCTGTCATCTCGCCCAGACCTTTGTAGCGCTGGATAGTGAACTCCTTCCGCCCTTCGTTGATGACGTAATCACGAAGCTCGCGGACGTTGGTCTTTTCTACGACCTCGACGTCTTTGCGCTTGGGAGTCTTGGCAGCGGCCTTCTTCTCCGCTTTGTCTTCCACCGTCGCAGGCTCGCCGTCCACTCCGTCGCCATTTGCTGCAGCGGGAGCAGCCTTAACAATGCTCTCGACCACAAACGGTGGCTCCATGTAAGGCTCGATCTGCTTGTACTTGGCGATCATCTGGCGGCACTCAGGGCTGGAAACCAGCTCCCAGTTGATGATGTGCTCAGCGCCGTGCTTGTTGACGAAGCTCAGTTCCCAAAGGTTGTGTTCTTCGTCGAACTTCGACTCGACGGTCTTGAAGCCTTCGTCTTTTTGCAGCTTCTTGACTTCTTTTTCCAGCTTCTCGATTTTCTTCGGCGGATCTTTCTTTTCGCCTTCGAAATCGGCGCGTTTGGCAAGATCGAGTCGCGGAATCAACTCGGTGACATGCTCGTTGCGCAGCCGCTTATCGGCCTTTTCAAAGAACCCGAGATACTCGTCGAGCACGGTCATAAACCGCGCCAGGTCTTTGCCCTCGAGCTTGGCTGCGCCTTCGCCGTAACGGATGATCAATCCATCAGCCGCGCGCTTTACCATCACCTTCACGAACTCGCGCTCGTCTTTGATGTACTGCTGCGACTTGCCCTTCTTCAGCGAGAACAGCGGCGGCTGCGCGATGAAGATGTTGCCGCGCTTAATCAAATCCTGCATGTGGCGGAAGAAAAACGTCAGCAGGAGCGTGCGGATGTGGCTGCCGTCGACGTCGGCGTCGGTCATCAGGATGATTTTGCCGTAGCGCACCTTCGTCGGATCGAAATCGTCCTTGGCAATGCCGGTGCCGAGCGCGGTGATCATGGCGCGGATTTCTTCGTGCGCCAGCATCTTGTCGTAGCGCGCCTTCTCGACATTCAGAATCTTTCCCTTGAGAGGAAGAATTGCCTGAAAACGGCGATCACGTCCCTGCTTCGCGGTTCCACCTGCGGACTCGCCCTCGACCAGGAACAGCTCGCAGCGGTTCGGATCGCGCTCGGAACAGTCCGCCAGCTTGCCGGGCAGTCCTCCGGAGTCCAGTGCCCCCTTACGGCGAGTCAGGTCGCGCGCTTTGCGTGCAGCTTCACGCGCACGGGCGGCGTCAACGGCTTTGTTAATGATCTTCTTCGCGACCGTCGAATTCTGCTCGAAGAATGCTCCCAGTCGCTCGTTGACGAACTGGGTGACGGTTCCGGCAATATCGGAATTCAGCTTGCCTTTGGTCTGGCCTTCGAACTGCGGTTGCGGCAACTTCACGCTGATAACCGCAACCAGTCCTTCCCGAACGTCATCTCCGGTCAAGTTCTCTTTGACGTCTTTGAAAAGTCCCAACTGCTGCCCGGCATAATTGATGGTGCGAGTGAGAGCCGTGCGGAATCCTGAAAGATGCGTGCCGCCATCAACGGTGTTGATGTTGTTGGCGAAGCTGAAAAGCGTTTCCGAGTACGCGTCGTTGTACTGCAGCCCAATTTCCATGCGGACGCCGTTCCGGTCGTCTTCCATGTAGATAGGCTTGTCATGCAGTACTTGCTTTCCCCGATTGAGGTGCTTGATGAATTCCGCGATGCCACCGTTGTACTTGAAATCCGCGCGCTTCGCCTCTCCGGTCTTGGGATCGATCGTGCGCTCGTCGGTCAGCGTAATCAGCAATCCCTTGTTCAGGAATGCCAACTCGCGCAGACGCTGCGCCAGAGTGTCGTAGTTGTATTCCGTAGCGGTGAACATGCTGCGGTCGGGTAGAAAGTGAACTTTCGTTCCCGTCTTCACTTTCGCGACGCCAGTCTTTTTCAGCTTGCTGGTGGGATCACCCTTGGAATACGTCTGCTGCCACGTACCGCCATCGCGCCAGATTTCCAGTTCCAGTTCTTCACTGAGAGCGTTCACGCAGGACACACCCACGCCGTGCAATCCGCCAGAAACTTTGTAGCTCGAAGCATCAAACTTGCCGCCCGCGTGCAGAGTGGTCATCACGACCTGAGCCGCAGAGATCTTCTCGCCATCAATGTCCATGTCGTCGACAGGGATGCCGCGCCCGTCGTCCACGACCGTGATCGAGTTGTCATCGTGGATGGTGACATCGATCTTCGTGGCGAATCCGGCAAGGGCTTCATCCACGGAGTTGTCGACCACTTCGTACACCAGATGGTGCAGGCCAAGTTCGCCGGTCGATCCGATGTACATCGCCGGACGCTTTCGCACGGCTTCCATGCCCCCGAGAACTTTGATGGAATCGGCGTTGTAGTCGTTGTTGCCGCCGCCGTTTCCTCCAGTGATTGGAGTGAGGCTGCCGTTTTTGGTTTTCGTATCTGCGATGGGAGTATTGATCTCTTTGGTGGCCATTCCGCTCCGCGAAAATGTCCCGAATTTTTTGTGCCGCTGTACTGCTGGTGCCCTGGAACTACTGGCTGGGAACTTGCGTTTTGGCCGTCTGCGTTTCGAACCGGCCTAATGCGGTTCAAGTCGTTGAAATTTCTAACACTTAGGGTCAAAACTTATGTCTTGATTATAGCATGGAATTGCCCATTCCAGACCTGTGGAAGCGGAGCGAATCGAGCTAGTAAATTCTGGATTTTGTGGAGCTTGCAGAGAGATTTGCCACGGATTTGCGCGGATTTCACGGATACGCCGTGTGTACGTTCGTATCCGTGAGAATCCGTCTTAATCCGTGGCCAAGGCCAAAAAATCAGGCGGCCAAATTGGCCGCCCTTGGAAGTTACATTTGTGGAGCTTACGCCGTGGCTGGCCTTTCGCCACCCTTGGCGCGCCCGGGCTGCAGGTCCGGCTTAATAACGTGTTGTACGCCATCGTCGGGCTTCGATGGAGGCGGCGGCAAGGGTGGCAGTTCCTTCCCGTCGACCAGCAGCTTGATCTCGTTCGCGTCGAGTACTTCGCGCTCGATCAACGCGCGCGCCATCTTCTCCAGCGTGTCGCGGTTCCCGGCGAGAATTTGCTTGGCCGTGTTGTAGCCGCTGTTGACCAGCTTGCGGACTTCCTGATCGATCTTGATCGCGGTATCTTCGCTGTAATCGCGATGCTGCGCGATTTCGCGGCCCAGGAAGATCTGCTCTTCCTTCTTCCCGAACGTCAGCGGGCCCAGTTCGCTCATACCCCATTCGCAGACCATCTTGCGCGCCATGTCCGTAGCCCGCTCGATGTCATTGCCTGCTCCGGTGCTCATGACATTCAGGAACATCTCTTCCGCGATGCGGCCACCCATCAGAATCGCGATCTGCGTCTCAAGGTAGTTCTTGTAGTAGTTGTGCCGGTCATCCGTTGGCAACTGCATGGTGACGCCCAGGGCCATGCCCCGGGGAATGATCGTGACCTTGTGCAGAGGATCGGAATGCGGCATCTTCGCCGCCACCAGCGCGTGTCCAGCTTCGTGATACGCCGTGTTCTTCTTTTCCTCGTCGGTGAGCAGCAGCGACTTGCGCTCCACGCCCATCAGGACTTTGTCCTTCGCCAGTTCGAAGTCGAAGTGCAGAACGGCTTTGCGGTTCTGCCGCGCCGCTGCCAGCGCTGCTTCATTGACCATGTTGGCCAGGTCCGCACCGGAAAAACCCGGTGTTCCGCGAGCCAGCACGGAGAGATCTACATCCTCAGCAAGAGGAATCTTACGGGTATGTACGCGCAGAATCTCTTCGCGTCCGCGAACATCGGGACGGCTGACGACCACCCGGCGATCGAAACGCCCGGGCCTTAGAAGCGCCGGATCGAGAACGTCTGGACGGTTAGTCGCCGCCATCAGGATGACGCCTTCATTGGACTCGAAGCCGTCCATCTCGACCAGCAATTGGTTTAGAGTCTGCTCACGCTCATCGTGTCCGCCACCCAGGCCTGCGCCACGGTGACGTCCAACCGCATCGATTTCATCGATGAAGATGATGCAAGGAGCATTCTTCTTGCCCTGCTCAAACAGATCGCGCACGCGGCTCGCGCCTACGCCCACAAACATTTCCACAAAATCCGAACCGGAAATCGAGAAGAAGGGAACGTTCGCCTCACCCGCAACGGCACGGGCCAGCAAAGTCTTACCGGTGCCCGGAGGCCCTACAAGCAGCACGCCTTTGGGAATGCGTCCGCCGAGCTTCTGGAACTTCTGCGCCTCGCGCAGGAACTCGATGATCTCGCGCAGTTCTTCTTTGGCCTCTTCAACACCCGCGACATCTTTGAACGTGACTTTCTTCTGCTGCATGGAGAGTAGCCGCGCGCGGCTCTTCCCAAACGACAGTGCCTTGTTCCCGCCGGTCTGCATCTGCCGGATCATGAAAAACCAGAGTGCGCCGAGAAGGATCAGCGGAGCCCAGGTTCCCAGCAACTGCAGCGGCAAACTTCCGCTGTTGACGTCGCGGAAAGTGATGTTCACACTCTTGCTCTGTAGATTCTTCAGCAGCTCGGGAGTGAAGTAATTGGCTGGCGCGGTTGTGTGGAACGCGGAGCCATCCTTGTACTTTCCGCGCACCTCCATGCCATTGACCGTGATCTCCTTGATGTTGTTCTGGTCAATATCACTCATGAACTGAGTGACATTTACTTCTTTGTCCTTGTTGCCGTCACGCGCGCCCTTGACGACTTCCCAGAGCAATAATGCCGATACGCCGATCAGCAGCCAGAACAATACGGTTTTTACGGTTGAGTTCACCTAGAAGACTCCTAATTTCAACGCCGCGTACACGATTTCCGAGGCACCTCACAGATTAGATGCCACGGCACGATTTTGGATTGGCGAAATTCCCTAAGGCCCTATTCTACCCGTTCTTCGGCAAAATAGCCCATTTCATGATTTATGACCTAAGTCACGCAGGATCTTGCGTTTGCGCTCTCATCTGAGCTTGTTCCAAGTCCAGCAGATTGCGCTTGATTTCAAGGCCGCCACCGTATCCGCAAAGCGTGCCATCAGACGCAATCACCCGATGGCAAGGGACCACGATCGCTGCGGGATTTCGATTATTGGCCATGCCCACCGCTCGAAAGCCCCGAGGTCGACCGACCGCTCGCGCAATGTCACCATAGCTCCTGGTCTCCCCGTAAGGGATGGCAAGGAGCGCCTGCCAACAGGCTAATTGAAAATCGGTCCCGCGCAGGTCCAGGGGAAAACCGAATTGGCGGCGCTGGCCGGCAAAGTACTGCTGCAATTCGCTCACGTACGGTCGCAAAGCCTGCTCGGATTGCTCGAACTGCGCATCCTTTTTCTCCCCACGCAGGTCGCGGGGGTTGGGACGAATGGTTTGCTGTCCGGGCAGACGACGATCAAATTCCAAGGCGACCAAGCCACGCGGGGAAGCCGCCAGAAACAGCGGTCCGACAGTCGATTCCACCGTTGTAGAGAACAGAGTTTCCACGCTATTGAGGGATGTGCCCGGGCTTGCCATCACAATAACACGGCTCCTGTCCCGCCGACCCCCGTTTGACAGAATCTGGTCCATGGCCCACAGTAGGGGGCTGCATTCGCGTTGGGCTTCGTCGAGTGAAGAAAACACTTCTGATCCTTTGCGTGGCGGTCGTCGGGCCGGTGCTCGCGGTCACTCTTGTATTGGCTGCCGGAGACTGGCGGCCGATCGGGCAGACATCCCGCGGAGATAAAGTCTTCGTAGGCGGGGTCCGCACTCTGAAGAAGAATCAGCGTTCCACGCTGGTTCGCGTCGAATACAAGGAACCTACAGTTCTGCCCCAGGGAGGACCGTTCGTGGAGATGCGAGCCCGGGTCCGTGTAAATTGCTCGAATGGACAGATCACTCCGACCAGCGAATGGTTCTATATCCGCGATCGAAGCGGACGAATCGTGGTCAGCAAGAAGGCTACCCACGACGACCAGTTTGGCAAGGAGCCCGAGGGGCGGTTCATGGAGCTGGTCAGCAAGAACGTGTGCACGCAAGCTAAATAGCAGTTGGAGTGGGATACAGCCCGTGGGCTGAGGTGGCGAGCCTATTTGCCGAAATTCGAGGGCCGCACCGGATCGTTCTGCGACTCTTTGGCTTCACGCCGTTCGAGGTCGGCCTGGCGGCGATGGGTGGCCTCGGCGGGATCGGTGCCCGCTGCCATATCACTCTTCTCGAGGAAGTAGCGCCAGCCCGCATGGTGATCCGACGGGCTTTGACCTTCCTGGAAATCCTTCAACGTTGACTCTGCGTTGCGCTTGCCGTGCACCACGGCAACCACCCCGCCAGAGCGGTATGTGCGGACGTTGTGCAGAATGATTGCGAAAGCGGTGCTGGTGTCTTCGTGTGTCAGAAGGAATCCATTCCTTATTTCGCTCAAGTGCGAGAACTTGCAATTAGATAGGTGTTGTCTGTGCAAGGCCGCACAAGAGCTGTAAAAACGAAAAGGCGATTTCTGTTGAAATCGCCTTTTTCAAATCTGCGGCTTAGACCGCTTGCACGTTCTCGGCTTGCCAGCCCTTGGGTCCCTTGGTGACGCTGAACTGCACCGTCTGGCCTTCTTGCAGGCTTCGGAAACCACCTGCCTGGATGGCAGAGAAATGCACGAAAACGTCTTCGCCATTCTGACGGCTGATAAAGCCGTAGCCCTTGGCGTCATTGAACCACTTTACTGTTCCTTGTTCCATGTGAATGTGTACTCTTTTTCTTTGATGTAGTTACGCTGGAGGGACTCGGAAGAAAACTTGTGCAGGTTACTGGCTGTTGAGGCGAGAACTGCTCACTACCGATTCGGTCTAACGCACATTTCAATACTACACGCGTCTGGTGACATTGGCAATCTCAATCACAGTCTCCGGTCGATGACCGTCGCGACTTGCCGCGACCAGTGGGCGTTGCGCTCTCATACATTTGCCCTCTCCAAATGAGCAGCACGAGGTCAAGCGGGACAACTTCAAACAGCGTATACTCAGGACACTTAACCTCGAAGATACGCCACGAATCATCCCGCGCCTTCGCGATTGAGAGATCGAGAGGCGTCCCCCTATTCCGGCGACCACATGCAAACTACTTCGGCGTAGTACGCTTCTCCAAAGGCAAGCGCAGGATTCTGTTGCAAGCTTTGCCTTGCTGCACAATCGGCAAATGATGCTCGCGCAACCGTTCCTGCCGTGGCGCGCTCCGTCAAAAATTCAGAAACTCGGTCGAAGGAGTCCAGTATGTCAGCAGTGAATGGCGATAAATCTAGGTTCCACCGCGAACGTAAGCAGAACATCGCCCGCAGGAAGCGTACCCGCGAATTGCTGGCTGCCGCGACCAAAAAATCGAAGCCGACAGATGCTCCAGTTTCCGCGAAGCCAATCGCCGTACAGGGATGAACAGCCGCGTGCTGTTTTCGGCGAAGGCCGGCGCGCAAGCAGTACGGGACCTGCCACTGCCAGGAGATCCCGAGGGACGGGCTTTGAAACACAGCACCCCTCGAACATATTTGATGAGTTACTCAGAGAGGAAATGCAATGAAGAACCTTTACGTCGGTAATC
>QHVR01000510.1 GCA_003223595.1 Acidobacteriota bacterium | reverse complement strand
AGCGCATGGGAGCGTTTCTCGCCCAGGTTTCGGAAGGATCGTTGGAGGAAATCTCGATCCGCTATGGCGGGCACATCGCGGAGTGGAAGACGGAATTGATCCGCAATGCTGCGATCAAGGGAATTCTCAACCAGGCTCTGGAAGAGAAAGCCAACCTGGTGAACGCGGCCAGGATTGCTCACGAGCGCGGATTGCACGTATTGGAGTCGCACAAGGCCAAGGCTTCGACCGGGGGCGCGGGGAGCGTGCTATCCATCTTTCTGAAGACCGCGACCGAAGAGCACATGGTCAAGGGTGCGGTGCTTCACGGAGAGGCTCCACGACTGCTGCATGTAGATGGGATTGATGTGGAGGCGCCGCTGGAGCGCAATTTGATTTACCTGCGGAACCGCGATGTGCCGGGGGTCATCGGCAAGGTCGGCACTATTCTGGGCGAGGAGTCGATCAACATCGCAGATTTCTCGCTGGGACGGCGGGTGATCGAGAAAGACTCAGAGCAGCGGGAAGCGATCGCGGTCGTCCACATTGACGGGCAGGTGCCGGTTGCGGTGCTGAAGAGACTGAGGGAAATACCCGCGGTGCAACAGGCCAAGGCAGTAAGACTGTTCTGAGCCAGCCCGGCTAGGAAAACCTTAGGATTCGCTCTCGTCGCGCTGCAGTTTGCGGGTCTCGGCCAGCAGCGTCATCGAGTGCATGAGATTCTGCAGGGTAACGATTCCGACCAGGCGCTCTTCTTCTACCACCGGAATAATGCTCGAGCTGCGGGCGGTCAGCTTGCGGAACGCTGAACCTAGCGAGTCATTGCGCAGCGAGACCTCGAAAATTTTGTTCATCACAGCCTGAACGTAGCCATTGCCTTCGGCACGCAGCGCGTCCAGGATCCGCTGCCTGGAAATGACTCCGACCATGTCGCTTCCGCGGACGACCGGGAAATCGTCCTGAAGAGAATGTACCGCTTTGTCGAGGGCATCTTGCAGTGTGTCCGCCGGCGAGAGCGTGGCGAAGTCGGTGAGCATCACTTCTTCCAGGCGCACATTGTCCAGCACCGACTGAAATACCAAAGCGCGCTCTTCCAGTTGGGCAGCGGAAAAAATAATGACTCCCACCATGGTGAGCCAGCTATCGCTGAACAAGCCAGCCAGGATCAGGACCATAGCGATGGCAGTGCTGATGGAAACGGCGCGGCGGGTCGCAGAGCTCAGATCGATGGAGCGCGAGATGAATGCGCGCAGGATGCGGCCGCCGTCCAGCGGATAGGCAGGCATCAGATTCAGCAGCGCGATGTACAGGTTCGCCCAGACCAGGCTGCGGGGCAGGTTGCGCGCGTACAGCCAGGGCCAGCTCCACAAGTCAATGCCGCGGCCCATCGCACCGATGACGGCGGCGGCCAAGCCCGCGAAGGCAAGATTGACGAGCGGGCCCACGATGGCGAGGCGAATCTCCCGCGTCCGGGCCAAAGCGGCGTTGGGCCTCTCGCTGCGCGCTTCGTCGTAGAGAGCGACGCCGGTGAGAGGCAGAAGAATTACGGCCTTGGGGACCAAGCCATAGCGGCGGGCCGCGAGCATGTGTCCCAACTCGTGGGCGGCGACCGCGAGCAGGATAATGCCAACCAGGGCCATGTCGCGGCTGCCATAGACCGCGCCCTGGTGAGCGGCGTAATCCGTCCAGTAAATGAACATGGGAAGGATCAGAAAAGTGAGGTGAATGCGAACATCGACGTTAAAAAGTCGCCCCACGGAAATGGACCAGCTTCGCATAATTCGCCGCTCCTTTATTCTACATGGATGGATGTGGGGCTTGAGGCATTCGAGAGGACAGAGCCATGCGCGTGATCGCGGGCAAATATCGCAGCCGTCCGCTGCATTCTCTCCCCGGCATGGATATCCGCCCAACCTCCGACCGCCTACGCGAGACCCTATTCAATGTATTGACGGCGGGCAATCCCGGAGCGCTCGAGGGCAGCGTGTGGCTAGACCTGTTCGCGGGCAGCGGCGCTATTGGCATTGAGGCTTTGAGCCGGGGCGCCAAGGATGTGTACTTCGTGGAGAATTCGCAGGCGGCAGCAGAAGCCATTCGAGCGAATCTTAAAAATCTCGGAATCTCCAATGGATCGCATGTCGTGGAAGACGACCTGCCTCATGCTTTCTGGCGGATGGAACGGCAAAAGATTGCCGCCGATGTGGTTTTTATCGACCCGCCGTACCGCATGAAAGAGGCTTACCCAGCCACTCTGCGGGCTTTGGCGGATTCCTCGATAATCTGGGCGATGTCGGTGGTAATTGCCGAACATGAAAAGAAATTCGATCCAGGCGAAGAATTCGGCCCGCTACGCAGATTCCGCTTGCTGGTGCAGGGCAGCATTGCGCTCAGTTTTTACCGCATGGGGAATGTTAGCGAGGCGAGAGTGTAGAAACAGAAGTTTCGAGTTTCGAGTTTCCGGTTTCGAGAATTCGGGTCACTTGAAACTTGAACCCGAAACTTTCTTTTCACATAATCAATTCGTCGGTGCGGCGGACTATGGGATGCTGCATCTCCTCAAGATCGTTTTTTACCATGTTGAGCGCATATACGCAGCCTTCGAAGTTGCGCGAGAGGCAGGCGAAAAGCGGAGCGACCTTGGCATACTCGAAGTGCTCGAACTTGGAAACGATGTAGTAGCTCTCCTTCCCGGCCTTCATCCAGTCAATAAAATTCTCCAGGCGCTGCCGGCGAAGCCGCAGATGGTTGATGCTCTCCGGGAACATGCCAGCAAAAAAGAGGGTGAAATCGCCGATGTGCTTACGGACCTGGCGTTCGCGATCGAACGACGGCGCCGGGCCGTATACCGGGTCGGTTTCCAGCAGCATCTCGCCCACGTCGTCCAGCGGACGATTCCGGGCGTCCTTAATCTTGAACAACTGGTCCGCTTCGCAGAACTCGGCCAGCAGGTGCGAGACATAGGCCACGACCTGCGGATCGCGAATGCCAATTTCGTCTGCGTAGTGTTGCCCCACCAGGTCTTCAAAGAGCTGCTGCAACGGATGCGATTCCGGAATCATAATTGGTTGAACCCCCTGAGCCTCGCGCCGTAAGCACATTTTCGAACTACTTGCGTGAGTAAATAACTTACTTTCGTGACAGACGCAAGTGACTTTTGTTTATCGGCACGATTCGTTTCCTCGATTGATTAGAAGGGTGCGATATACAGATGCGTTGTGCGATGAATCCTTAGGAAAGGGGGGCTTTGTTAGTAACTCCTGCCCGGAGATTCCGGTACTCTGCTGGCACTCCAAGCTGTTGGCTGCCAAACTTCGCGGTAATAGCGGGCCAAAGCGGTAGAATTACCCCTCTCGCGGAGGAACTCATGGAACGACAGTTGATCTCGAGCGGGACTGCATGGGAGCCGGTCGTAGGTTACTCCCGTGCGGTCAAGGCAGGTTCATACGTTCATGTGTCGGGCACAACGGCCACGGGAGCCGACGGGAAGATCGTCGGCGTGGGCGACGTGTATGCACAAAGCGTGCAGACGCTGAAGAATATTGAGAGCGCACTGAAGAAGGCGGGAGCGAGTATGAAAGACGTGGTCCGCACTCGCATGTATGTGGTCAACATCGCGGAATGGGAGAAGGTCGGCAAGGCTCATGGCGAATTCTTCAGGGATATTCGACCAGCCACGTCGATGGTGCAGGTGAGCGCGTTGATCTCGCCGGAGATTCTGGTGGAAATCGAAGCGGATGCGGTGATCGGAGAATGATATCGATGACGAAATGTTCAGGTTTGGTGATGACGTGTTTTGTTTTCTGGAGCTGCGCGGTGGTTGCGCAGTCCGGTGCAGGCGTCACCGTGATTCGCGCCGGGACGCTGATCGACGGCAAATCCGACAAGCCGCGAGCGAATCAAGTCATCGTGATTCGAGGAAACCGGATCGAGAGCGTGTCTGACGCTTCTTCGGCGAAGATTCCAGCCGGTGCCACCGAGATTGATCTTTCGAAACAGACGATCCTTCCCGGCCTGATTGACTCGCATACGCACATTTTCCTGCAGGGAGAAGATCCGGCCAAAGGCGGCTATGACGCGAATATTCTGAGCCAGGGACTGGCGCTGCGGGCGGTG
>QHVR01000509.1 GCA_003223595.1 Acidobacteriota bacterium | reverse complement strand
GAAGAAGATTCTTGACGATCAACTGAAAACGCAGTTGCAGAACGTAATCAAGGAAGCGAAGCAGCAATTCGCAGCGCAAAGGGAAGCAGTAGCGAAGTAAAGTTGTCAGTTCTCGGTTCCTAGTTCTCAGAAGAGCACTGGAGCCGAGGAGCTGTAACTGAGAACAGACAACTGAGAACTGAGAACTGCATTGGCAAATATTCTCGACATTCGCCGCCGCATCCGCAGCGTGATCAACACGCGGCAGATCACAAAGGCCATGAAGATGGTCTCGGCGGCCAAGCTGCGCCGCGCCCAGGAGCGCGCCCTGGCGGCGCGTCCGTATGCGCAGATGTTGACCAATGTCTTGAAATCCCTGGTCGCGCGGGCCGAGATCTACGACCCGGAGACAGGCGAGCCGAAGCATCCACTTCTGGCACAACGCCCGGAAAAAAACATTCTCCTGATCGTGGTCACCGGCGACAAGGGGCTGGCCGGCGCTTTCAATGCGAATATCACCAAAGCCGCTGCCCGGTTCCTGGATTCCAAACACGGGAAGAACGTCGATGTCGAGGCGGTCGGACGCAAGGGCCGCGATTTTCTGCGGCGCCGTTTTCCTGCGGCCAAGGTGCAAACGCAGAGTCTGGCCGATCTGGCGGAATCGATGGAAGCCGAGCGGGAAGCGGGTGAACGAGCCGGAGAGGTTCAGATCACGGGTGAGCACGTTGGCATTCTGGGCAAAGTTGAGTTTGCGCAGGCCTCCGCCCTGGCCACAAACGTGATTGCTCGTTACAAGCGCGAAGAAATTGACGCCGTGTACATCGTGTTCAACGAGTTCAAGTCAGTCATCGCGCAACGGTTGATTGTCGAGCAGATCCTGCCCATCGAGCAGATTGGCGAACAGGCAGTGCGCCTGGCCGAAGAGCCGACGGAAGAAGAGAAGAAGAAAGCCAAAGAAGCCGCAGTGAGTGCCGGCGTGGGACTGCACGCCACCGAAGGCGAGGGCGAAGCCGGAACGCAGTTCGGTACCTCGCAGGTGGATTACATTTACGAGCAACCGCCCGAGGACCTGTTCCGCTCGCTGCTGCCGAAGTATGTCAGCATTCAGATTTTCCGCGCGCTGCTGGAGTCCGTAGCCGCCGAACACGCCGCTCGCATGACTGCGATGGATTCGGCTACCAATAACGCGAACGACATGATCGATTCCCTGACGCTCACCATGAACCGCGTGCGGCAGGCAAAGATCACCAAGGAAATTATCGAGATCGTCAGCGGCGCCGCGGCGATGTAAAGAAGCTGCTAGCTTCTAGCTACTAGCTTCTAACACAAGCAATGGCCCAAAGAGTTCTGATATTCGAAGTTGGTAGGCGGGAACGAAACCATGTCGCGTCTACCAACAAGCTAGGAGCTAGCAGCTAGTAGCTAGAAGCTAATATGGCCCAAAATGTAGGACACGTAATCCAAATCGCCGGCCCCGCCGTCGATGTGCAGTTCGAAGAGGGGCATCTTCCGCCAATTTACGAGGCTCTCCAGGTCGTCAGCGACGGCTTCAACGTCCCCAATCCCATCAAGGTCATTCTCGAAGTGCAGCAGCACTTGGGAGAAGGCCGCGTCCGCTGCATCGCGATGGAAGCCACCGAAGGCATGGTGCGCGGGATGAAAGCCATCGACCAGGGTGGGCCGATTTCCGTGCCCGTGGGCCGCGGCACGCTTGGGCGCGTGATGAACGTCATCGGCGAACCCGTCGATCAACTGGGTCCAATCGAATACAAAGAAAGAAATCCGATTCACCGTCTGGCTCCCGCCTTCGACGAGCAGGCCACCACCGCCGAGATGTTCGAGACCGGCGTAAAGGTCATCGATCTCATCCAGCCGTTCTTGAAGGGCGGCAAGATCGGATTATTCGGCGGCGCCGGCGTGGGCAAGACCGTCGTCATTATGGAGTTGATCAATAACGTCGCGAAGCAGCACGGCGGCTATTCCGTGTTCGCGGGCGTCGGCGAGCGCACGCGCGAAGGCAACGACCTCTGGCTGGAAATGAGCGAATCGGGCGTGATCAAGCCCGGCAAGCCCGCGGAATCGAAAGCCGCGCTCATTTATGGACAGATGACAGAGCCTCCAGGGGCGCGCCTCCGAGTCGCTCTGACTGGGCTCACGGTTGCGGAATACTTCCGCGATGCGGAGGGCGCCGACACGCTGCTGTTCATCGACAACATCTTCCGCTTCACCCAGGCTGGCTCGGAAGTTTCCGCCCTGCTGGGCCGCATGCCGAGCGCCGTAGGCTATCAGCCGAACCTAGCGACGGAGATGGGCGAACTGCAGGAGCGCATCACCTCGACGAAGAAAGGTTCCGTCACCTCGGTGCAGGCGATTTATGTGCCTGCCGACGACTTGACCGATCCCGCTCCGGCTACCACCTTCGCGCACCTTGATGCAACCACCGTGCTCTCGCGCGCTTTGACGGAAATCGGAATTTATCCCGCAGTCGATCCTCTCGCTTCGACCTCGCGCATTCTCGACGCGCGCATCGTCGGCCAGGAGCACTACGACGTGGCCCAGTCGGTGAAGAGGACGCTGCAGACCTACAAAGACCTGCAGGACATCATTGCAATTCTCGGCATTGACGAACTCAGCGAAGATCAGAAGCTGACCGTTGCCCGCGCCCGCAAGATTCAACGCTTCCTGTCGCAGCCGTTCCACGTTGCCGAGCAGTTCACCGGCGCGCAAGGACGATACGTTAAGATCGCCGACACCGTGAAAGGCTTCAAAGCCATCGTGGAAGGCAAGTACGACGACATCCCCGAGCAGGCTTTCTATATGAAGGGACCCATCGAGGAAGTGCTGGAAGCCGCGGAGAAGATGAAAGCAGCAGCGTAGAGACGAAGCAATTACGGAATGGCCGATACTTTCCAACTCGAGATCGTCACGCCGGAGAAGAAGGTCGTCGACACTGCGGCTGAGGAAGTGCAGATTCCCGGCAAGAACGGTTATCTCGGCGTCCTGCCCGGCCACGCTCCATTGATCACCGAGCTCTCCGTGGGGGAAATTACCTACCGCGAGAATGCGACGGAGCAGAAATTGGCGGTCGCCTGGGGATTCGCGGAGGTCCTTCCGAACAAGGTCACCATCCTGGCGGAAACGGCAGAGCGTCCGTCAGAGATCAATGTCGAACGCGCACGCAAAGCCAAAGAGCGTGCCGAACAGCGCCTCACCAGCGGCGATACTTCGGTGGACGTAGATCGCGCTCTGGACGCCCTCCACCGCGCCGAAGCCCGCCTCGACGTGGCGTCCGGAAAATAGTTCCCAGCAGTTTCCTTGATTCTCTCCCGATGCCTGCGCCGGGGCATGCGGCGCTTGTACAATTGTGCCGTTTACCAATCGAGGAGACGGCCTGATGAATATTCCCTCCGCACTGATTCTTTCCGCTCTTTGCTCTTGCGCACTGTTCGCGCAAGAAACCAAGCAGGCAGCTCCGGCGCCGCCAACTCCGCCACCGCCGTTGGCCACCCCTGAAGTTCACTCCGACAACAGCGTGACCGTCCGCTTTCGCGCCATCAATGCTCAGGAGGTGAAGCTCGAACGCGAGGGAACGGAGCCGGTGGCTATGCAAAAAGACGAATCCGGGGTCTGGAGCGTGACCACGCCACCGCTTCAACCCGACTACTATGGCTACGCGATCCTGGTTGATGGCCAGCGAAATATCGATCCCTATAATCCCCTGCTCAAGCCAAATCTCTTGAGCACGGAAAACGCGGTGCATGTACCCGGGCCGCCATCGTTACCCTGGGAATTGAATAATGTTCCTCATGGGGAAATTCATCATCATTTTTATCGCTCTGTCGTGGCCAACGACGATCGCGATTACTACGTCTACACGCCGCCGAATTATGATCCCAAGTCGAAGGCCACGTACCCTGTTCTCTATCTGCTGCACGGCTACAGTGACGATGCCAGCGGCTGGACGGCCGTAGGCCGCGCCAATGTGATTCTCGACAACCTGATTGCCCAGGGTAAAGCCAAGCCCATGATCGTAGTGATGCCTCTCGGCTACGGAACCATGAAAATGATTACGGCAGGTTGGGGAGTCTGGAATCGGCAAGATATTCGCGACGAGAATTTTTCCAAGTTCCGCGAAGCGCTACTGACCGAGGTCATGCCGAAAGTTGAAAGCGAGTATCACATCGCGAAAGACCGCACCTCGCACGCGATTGCCGGACTTTCGATGGGCGGCTCCGAATCGCTGCTCACCGGCCTCAATAACCTCGACAAGTTCGCCTGGATCGGGGCGTTCAGCTCCGGAGGTCTTCCCGAGCCCTTCGACAAGGACTTTCCCGGCCTCGATGGTAAAGCGAATCCTCCCATCCGTCTCCTGTGGGTCGCCTGCGGTACCGAAGATCGCCTCATCACCATGAACCGCAACTTCCGGCAGTGGCTGCAGTCGAAAG
>QHVR01000122.1 GCA_003223595.1 Acidobacteriota bacterium | reverse complement strand
TGGATGGAGCTGGAAGGTGCGCGGATGCGCTATTTGCGCGCCGGTTCCGGTCCGCCACTGATTCTGCTGCATGGCCTTCTGGCATACTCGTTTTCCTGGCGCTTTACCCTTCCCGCACTGGCGCCCTATGCCACCGTGTACGCGCTGGATCAGTTGGGAGCGGGCTTCTCGGATCGTCCTAAGGGTCTCGATCACTCGATGCGCGGGACGGCGCTGCGGGTATTGGAATTCGCCGGCAATCTGGGATTATCTTCGTTCGATCTGCTAGGCACATCGCGCGGCGGGGCGGTGGCCATGTGTGCCGCTGCAGAATCTATAACCAGGGAAGGCCCCCGGGTGCGGCGGCTGATTCTGGTTTGCCCGGTCAATCCTTATTCGCCCCATGGCACGCGGCTCGCGCCATTTTTGGGAACGCCTTTCGGTGCGACGGGCTTCCGCTGCGTAGTCGGATGCATGCCGTTTCTCTTTTCTTACGGCCATGGTCGCCTTTACGCGGATCCGAGGAACATTCCCGCCGATAGTCTCAAAGGATATGAGGCTCCACTGGTAACGCCGGGCTTTTTCGAACATGCCCTGAGCATTGTGAAAACTTGGACGGCGGACTTGAAGGAACTGGAGGAGCTATTGCCTAGGTTGCGTGCATTTCCCACGCTGCTGGTGTGGGGGGATAAAGATCCGGCGGTGTATGTATCCTCCATGGAACCGCTGGTACGGAATTTTGCCGATGTGCACAAGGTCGTTTTCCCGGGAGTTGGACACCTGCCGTACGAAGAGTGTCCGGAGGAATTCAATAAAGCATTGATTGACTTCTTGGATCAGTAATTCACGTATATAGGAACGGCCATCGGCTATCCGGCGCTGTTCCTGAACGTTTGGCAACGCCTTATATGACCCACTCCATTGTCGACCTGCTGCGGAATGCGGTGGTGCAGTATGGATATTGGGCGGTGGGAGCGGCGTTGTTGCTGGAGAATGCCGGAATTCCGGTTCCCGGTGAAACGATTCTCCTGCTAGCCAGTTTTCTGGCTTTCTCCGAACACGATCTTCGTCTGCCTTGGATCATTGTTGTGGCGACAGTTGCGGCTACGCTGGGCGACAACCTGGGATTCGCGCTTGGGTACTACGGAGGACGACCGCTGTTGCTGCGCTATCAGTCGCTGTTCCGCATTAAGAACACCGCCATTCATCGCGGAGAAGATCTGTTCGCGAAGTATGGCGCCACAACCGTATTTTTTGCGCGCTTCGTATTCGGTATGCGGATTCTCGCGGGGCCGATGGCGGGGGTGCTGCGAATGTCATGGCGGCGGTTTCTCGTATTCAATTTTCTAGGCGCAGTGGTTTGGGTATCTGTGATTTCCTGCGCGGGGTACCTGTTCGGACGGCATTGGAACCGCTTGGAGGAAGCATTGAAGCGGGCCGATGTTTTGGCCGCTGTCATCATATTGCTGGTCGCGGGATACCTGTGGTGGCGAAACCGGAACCGTGACCCCGCGGGATCTGGCGAGTGATGCACACCCCGGCTGTCATCATGTCTCGAATGTAGCCGCTGAAAGCTCGGCGCCAACTTC
Source organism: Acidobacteriota bacterium (assembly GCA_003223595.1). Classification (GTDB taxonomy): domain Bacteria; phylum Acidobacteriota; class Terriglobia; order Terriglobales; family Acidobacteriaceae; genus Sulfotelmatobacter. The sequence goes on along the minus strand of QHVR01000122.1, from coordinate 10,894 downwards.
GCGCCGAGGGTCCGCCCTAACTAGCGACCCCAGGTGTGTCCGACCGAAACGCCCACCCGAAACAGGTTGTTGGAGTGGAATTGTGTGTTGTTGACGACGTAATACCAATGTGCTTCGGGGCGGGCAAAGAAATTGCGCCAGAAGTAATACCGGACACCGGCCCCGGCATGAAACAGAAGATGGGTGCTATTCAGGTGGGTGATACAGCCGCCTGAAGTCAGAGTGCAATTGCCAAATTCGTTGTAAAAGAGCACAGTCTGCCCGCCGACACCGGCCATGAAGTCGCCACTGATGTGGTCCGCGAACCGCGTTGCGTAAACCGCATTCACGTCATACAGGAACGGCCGGTAGGGTTGGAAGCCGTTGTAGATGGCGCGCTTATCGCGGAAGGCGATTTCAGCATTCAAACCCAGTTTGCGCGACGAAAGATATTGCAGCGTGGCGCTCGGGTATACTCCACCGCGCATGGCGGGCGGAATGAATCCTACGGCTGCCGTAGTGTTTTGCGGGGACCAGACTGTGCTGCCTCCCACCGCGAAATCTACCTGTTGAGCACAGGCCATTCTGGCAGCCGCTACCAGCGTGCAGGCGAACACGACCAACGCAAACCTTCTCAATCCACCTCCTCAGACTGCGCTTGCAGCAAAATGCAGACACACGTTCCCGGACGCGGAGCCGTTTTCGCGCAGGCGGCCGGCGAAAAGAGTTTCTCAGTTCTAGTCTGGACCGATAGTGTATCCGATGGACGCCCCGACGTGGACCAGGTTGCCCGAAGTGAAGTCCGAAGTGTTGTTGAAGACCTTGTAGTAGCGAACTTCAGGACGCACGAAGACGTGTCCCCAGGCGTAGTATCGGATGCCCGCTCCAAAATCTACAAGGAAATGGTTGGAGCTGTTGTAGCAGGCCCCGAAGTACACGCAGTTGCTGGTAGGCGTGTAGCCATAAAACCGGGTCGTCTGCCATCCGATGCCGCCCATCAGATCAAGCCCCGCCTTTTTACCCATCTTGGGCTGATACACGCCATTGAAGTCGAACAGGATGGGACGGAACGGCTGTCCACCGGGTCCGCCATAAGATCCCTGGCCGGCTTTCCAGGTCGCGTCGAAGCCGAAGCCGATGCGCCGGTGAAGGATCACATCAGCACCAAGATTCATATAAAGTCCGCCCTTTTCGGCACAGGTAAAGGTAATTGTGTTGCATGGGTCAGCCCCTGGAGCCATGAGAGTGCCGAAACCGATCATGGCATCTCCCTGCTGAGCGGTGGCGAAATTGGGAAGCAGAGCGAAACAGCCGAGGAGCATCACAAACGGGACGGACTTTCTCAAGGCAAACCTCCTGTGGTTGTGCTTGCTGGCCGTAAGATGCTGGCGGCAAACGATTCGGATGCAAGGGTATGCGCGAATGGCTCAATCATAATTGCAGCCGGGAGCTGATTCAAATACAGGCCCGTCGAAGGAGAATTCGATTGCCGCTCGCGCCATCCCCTCGGGTTTCTTGGGGTCTGATCTTCTACAACAACACCATTGCCATGGCCAAGTTGCGCAAGCGGGTATGGAGCCGCGGCCTAGGATCGTTTGGTACCGCCGCCCCCTCCTCGCAAGACGTGGTCAATAGAAATAGGCCCGGCCCCGAAGAAGATCAAGGCAAAGGCAAGCGCGGCCACGGCGAGCGGAAACTCAAAACCCGGCCGATCGCCCGAACCTATAAGGCCGTTGCGCCAGTGAACTTTCCAGATCGCTACCACCAGCTCAATACAGAGGGCGAAGGCCGCGGGGCGGGTAAAAAATCCTGCCAGGATCAACAGACCCCCCACGAGCTCGGTGAAGGCGGCAACGTAGCCCAGCCATGCAGGCACGCCCATGTTGCCCACCATGTGAGCAAACTGGCCTAAGCCTCCAAACACCTTGTGATAGCCGTGCGCCACCATGATCACACCGAGTACGATCCGCACGAGGAGGAGGGCTAGCGGCTGTAAGCGATCCAGATATCGCAACTTCGTTCTCCTGAAGGACGGAATAGATTACCCTATTGACCATCTCTGCGCAGAAAAACTCCTTACCTGCGCCACAAGCCTCGCTGCATGCGGTAGCGGGAGAGCAAACTTCGGGGCCGCCGCAAAACGCAGCCGAACCAACAGCTTGGGCGAGCGATCTAGTACCTCCGTACCGTGCCTAGTACTTCAGTTACCGCCGCCGACATAACGAGGCACGATCTACATAGATGGCGCCATATATTGGGATACCTACATCATTGGCTACTATATATAGAAGCGACCTCAGATCCAGATTTTCCCAATTCCAGAAAACAGGCAAAAAAGACGGAGAAACACGGAGATTCAGTCCGAGGCGGGGTTTTTCAGGGCTGATATATGCTCTGGACACCGAAAGCCCTCGAAGCCGATAGAGAGGGCAGGAAGTCTCCCCCAAGGAAGCCCGCAACGGCAGAACGCAATGCGGGCCGGTTCAGTGGAACAGGCAAAGGAACTATGGCCGACTCGCGAGAAGTGATGAATATTCGCCAAGCGTCGCAGTATCTGGGCGTGAGTCCGGACACTTTGTACAAGTACGTTGGCGAGCAGAAGATTCCCGCGTTCAAGCTCGGCAATCGCTGGCGTTTCAAAAAATCGAAGCTGGACCAGTGGATGGAAGAGAAGTCGAGCGAGATGGAACCGCAGCCCAAGCGCAAGCCCAAGACGGCAGCGAAGGCAGCGGGGCAACTTTAGAAAAATTGTCCTGGGCACAAGCCCGCGACACACATAAAAGGTGGGCACATGTTTGGATTCGGATCGAAGTCCATTGTTGGTCTGGATGTGGGCTCCTCGAGCATCAAGGCGGTGGAGCTGAAGAGGAAGGGCGGCCAGATCGAAGTCGCGCATCTTGGCCTGGAGCCGCTCTCGTCGGACATCGTGGTCGATTCGATGATCGTGGACTCGGGAACGGTATCGAGCGCGATTTCGAAGCTGTTTGCCGATAACCAGATCAAGACCAAGGCTGTGGCCACCGCGGTCAGTGGACACTCGGTCATCGTGAAAAAGATCTCGCTGCCCTCCATGAGTGACCAGGAACTGGCAGAGACGATCGAGAAGGAAGCGGCGCAGCACATTCCTTTCGATCTGGCTGACGTGAGCCTGGACTACCAGATCCTGTCGGACGAAGTGGGCAGCCCGCAGATGGATGTGCTTCTCGTGGCAGTCAAGAAGGACAAGATTTTGAACTACACCAACGTACTCTCGATGGCGGGCCGCACCCCGGCTATTGTCGACATCGATGCGCTGGCTCTGCAGAACTGCTACGAGTACAACTACCAGCCCGCACCGGGGCAGGTGGTGGCGCTGCTCAACCTGGGCGCCAGCGTCATGAACATCAACATCGTGAAAGGCACAACGCCGCTATTTCCGCGCGATGTCAGCGTGGGCGGCCATCAGTACACCGATTCTCTGCAGAAGGAGCTTGACCTGAGTTTTGAAGACGCGGAATCGCTGAAGCTGGGAAACAAGGTGGGCACGGTGAGTGAAGACGCCAAGCACCCCATCCTGCAGCAGGTGACCGAGATTATTGTGCTGGAAATCCAGAAGACGTTCGATTTCTTCCGGGCGAGCGCGGCCGGAGAGCACATCGAGAAAATCTACCTGGCGGGCGGTTCGTCGAAGGTGCCCGGACTGGTGGAAGCGCTACGGCAGGAGTTCTCCATGCCGGTGGAGTTGCTGAATCCGTTCCAGCGCGTCATGCCACCAGTCGAGGGTCACGGAGCGGACCTGGTGGAGCAGAATCCCGGCCAGATGGCAGTGGCGGTGGGCTTGGCCCTGAGGAGCTTTGAATCCCTATGATCAAAATCAACCTGCTCGAAACCTCCAAAGGCAAAGGCAAGCGTGCGAGCGCGGCCCCGTCCATGCCTTCGATCGAAATGGGCGATATGGGATCGCCCAAGCTGAAAATCCTGGCCATGGTGGTGATCGTGGGCTTGGGCAATCTGGGCTACTGGTATCGCCTGGATCATGAGACTCAAGCCATTGCCGCGAAGATGAAAGTCGCGGAACAGAAGAATCGCGAACTCGCCGACGTGAAGGTCCGCTTCCTGGAGCGCCAGACTCAGGCCAACGCGTATCAGCGGCGAGTCGACGTTATCAAGCAGTTGCATGAGGGCCAGACTGGTCCGGTCAACCTAATGGCCATGCTCGGCGAAACGATCAACAACACCGAAGCTGTGTGGCTGAGAAAGATGGATGACACCGGACCTTCAGTAGATCTTGAGGGTACGGCCCTGAGCACCGATGCGGTTGCCAATCTGATTGCCAATCTGCAGAAGACTGGCTACTTCAGGACGGTTGAGATCAAGGAAACCTACCAGGACGACACGATCAAAGACATGCAGGCGTTCCAATTCACCCTGACCTGCGAGAAGGGGAAGTCGTAAAGGCAGACCTATGGCGAACTTTAGCGAACTGTCCGGAATCAAGCAGTGGGGAATGGTGATTCTCGGGGGAGCGGTAGTCACTGCGGCGCTGTACTTCACCGTCTTCAAAGGGCAGGTGGAGAAGAATGCCGCAGCGCAGCATGCCCTTGAGGACAAGGTTCGGGAGAATAACGAACTGGAGTCGTACCGGCCGAAGCTGAAGCAGATCGAGCAGCAGTTGGCTGAATTGAAGCAGCAGCTCGAGATCGAACAGCGCATCGTGCCCGACGACAAGCAGATCGATGCCTTCATGACCATGATGGGCTCGGAAGCGAGCCGTGCGGGAATAGAACTGCGGCGCTACACGGCGAAAGACGTGAAGTCGCAGCAGTACTACACGGAAGTTCCTTTCGATATGGAGCTGGATGGCCCGTACTACTCGACGCTGAACTTTTTCGACCGGGTAAGCAAGCTGGAGAGGATCATCAACATTAGCAACTTGATGATTGCGACGACTAAGAACCCAAGCGGGGCGAAGGCGAAGCATACGTATCAGTACGCGCCCAATGAGAGCGTGGTCGCGACGTTTACCGCGACGACTTATTTCAGTCACGATTTAACACCTTCCGCGGCAGGCGCCGGAAAACCCGGAACGCCCGCGGCGAAGAAGTAGGGACCCGCATATGAAGCTGACGACAGGCATTGTGGCATTGGCAATGATGGTGGGCGGGGCGGCGGTAGCCCAGAACCCGGACGCCATCGATAACGCGCGCAAGACGGTGAAGTCGCTGCAGCAACAGCAGGCGGCCAAGCCGACACCCGCCGCCGCGGCTACGGTAGTAAAGCCAGCGGCGCTTCCGGCCCCCAAGACGGCCCCGAAATCCACTGCTAAAAGCTCGGACACCAACAAACTGCAGCATGTGAACGTGGTCCCGGGCGCGAACGATATTCAGATCGAGATCAGCTCAAGCCAGGCGGTTACGCCGCGGGTGAGCAAGCTGAGTTCGCCGGCCCGTGTCTTGGTGGAACTGCCGGAGACGGTCGTTGCCAGCGCGCAGTCGAAGATTCCGGTGGGAACTGGGGGAGTCAAGGGCGTCCGCATCGGCATGGATGGCAAGACTCCGCCGACGACGAGCGTTGTGGTGGATCTCGATAAGGCGTTGGCCTATGAGGTCGCACCCGGTCCGGCGGGAAAGACGATTTTGATTCTGCACACGCAGGATACGGCCATCGCGGGTGCCAAGGATGCTCCTGCTTCCGCGAAAACCGCTGTCGCCGCAGGCAAGCCGCAGCCATTACCGAAGGTTGCTGATGCTAAGGCGCCTGCAACCAAAGCGCCGGCGACAGCAGCTCTAAAAGCGGCGCAGGCAAAAGCTCCCGCCCCGGTTGCAATCGCAAAAGCTGATGCGAAGACTCCGGCAGCGAAAGCTCCCGCTGTTAAAGCAGTGGCGGTGCCTGTGAAAGCAGATATCAAGCAACAGCCAGTGAAGACGGTGGTCGCGGCCAAGGCTAGTCCCTTTGCTGCTGCCGTTCCGGTGAAAGTGGCGGAGGCCCCGAAGCATCCTAAGCCGGAAGGGAAGAAGTGGTCAATGACCGGCAGTCGGGATCCGTTTTTCAGCCCGGTCGTACAGCAGCATGGCTCGGGTTGCGCCACGGGCAAGAAATGCCTGGAGATTGGCGCCATTAATGTGCGCGGCGTGGTCAAGTCCGACACCGGCTTCATCGCCGTAGTCACGAACAACCTCAACAAAGCTTATTTTTTGCGCGAAAACGACCCCGTGTTTAACGGCTATGTGGTGAAGATTACGGGGGACTCAGTCGTGTTCCAGGAGACCATTCAGGACAAGCTGGGTAAGTCGTTCACCCGGGAAGTCGTGAAACGGATTCTCGCTCCGGCAGTTTAAGCAAGGCGGCGGACCCCGCAAGGGGCGCCGAAACAAGTTGCAAGAAGGACACGCGGGCCAGGCCCGCGGGTGGGGAGAAGCGAAATGCGAAAGCAACAATTGGCAATGTTCGTATCGTTGCTGCTGGTTCTGGTGGTAGCTGCGGCTGCCCAGACCACCAGCCAGCTCGATCGAGTCAACGTAGTCCGGGATGCGGACACAATCCGAGTCGAGATGAGCTCGCAGGGCACACTGACGCCCAAGGTGAGCACTATGGACTCACCCGCCCGCGTAGTGGTCGATTTGCCTGAGACGATCATGGCAACCAGGCAGAAGGCCATTTCGGTTGGCGCGCAGGGAGTCAAGGGCGTGCGCATCGGCATGGATGGACAGTCTCATCCAACTACTCGCATCGTCGTTGATCTTGAAAAGGCTTGCGCCTACGAACTGACGCCCGGACCGGCCGGTAAACTTGTGCTCAGCCTGCATGCCAGCGCTGACGCGAAGGCCATTGTTCCGGCGAGCACGGTTGCGAGCAATACCGCGTCTCCCGTGCAGGCGGAAGTTGCGCCGGCGGCCAAAGCATCGGCTTCCCCCAATGAGTACGTCTTCGTTGAGCCTTCGTACCAGGCACAGAAGACTGCAGTCTCGGACGCTCCGGCGGATCGCGCTCAGGATGCGGCTGCAAAATTCTCTGACAAAACCACGCCGGAACTGCTGCCGGTGAGCATGAACGCGGCTCAGCAGGCCCAGAGCGGCACGCCATCGATCACTCCCGCGGTGAATCTGGCAGCGGAGCAGAAGGCTCAAGCCGGGCAGCAGAGTGCGGCGGTGGGTCCGAAATACACGGGCGAACCCATCTCCGTAAATCTGAAGGATGTTGACCTGAAAGATTTCTTCCGGCTCATTCACGAGATCAGCGGACTGAACGTGGTGCTCGATCCTAACGTTCACGGAACGCTGACCATCGTGCTGGATGACGTGCCGTGGGATCAGGCTTTGGACATCGTGCTCAAAAACAACGATCTGGCCCGCGAACTGGAGGGCAACGTCCTCCGCATCGCCACGGTCGAAACGTTGAAGAAAGAAGCCGACTCTCGCCGCGCCCAGATCGAATCCGAAGCGCTGGCGGTGGAGAAGGTTTCGGTCACCCGCTTCCTCAGTTACGCAAAGGCGAAGGATGCCATCGTAACCGTGAAGAAGTTCCTGTCCCAGCGCGGTGACGTCGTGGCTGATGATCGCACCAATGCTGTGATTATCAACGATATTCCCAAGGTGATTCCGACGATTGACCGGCTGCTGACGCAGTTGGATCGCAAGACGCAGGAAGTGGAAATCGAAGCGCGAGTGGTGGCCGCGACACGTCAGTTCGCGCGGGACATCGGCACGCAGTTCGGTTTCGGCTGGGGCAACAGCACCACGACGGTGGGCGGCGCGAACAGTGTGGGAACTTCACCGATTGGAGTTTTCGGCGGACCGCCGCCGTCCTACACCGTCTCGGGCACCTCGGCACCGACAGGAACAACTCTGAACCAGATTCCTCTGTTCTCGAATCTGCCCGTAACCAGTCCATCGAGCGGCATTGGTTTCCAGAATTCCACCGGGAACATTCGTCTGGACGCTATCCTGACCATGGCGGAATCGCGCGGCCTGCTGAAAGTGCTGTCGCGTCCGCGTGTGGTTACACAGAACAACATTCAAGCTTTGGTGAAGCAAGGCGTGCGCGTACCCATCGTGACGCAAGCTCAGTTGGGTGGTCCTCCGACCGTCACCTACGTGGACGCGTTCTTGCGGCTTACCGTGACCCCGCAGATCACGTCGGAGAACACTATCTTCCTGAACGTGGACGTGGAGAACACGACGCCTAACTTCGCGCAGCAAGTGCAGGGCAACCCGGAACTGATCACGCAACAGGCCACTACGCAGGTGCTGGTGACCGATGGCGGAACGGTGGTGATCGGTGGCGTCATCCAGACGCAGAACTCGATCAACATCACACAGGTACCGCTGCTCGGCAACCTGCCGTTCCTAGGCAACCTGTTCAAACGCACGCAAGTTTCCACCCAGAACCAGGAGCTGATCTTCTTCATCACGCCGAGGATCATTCAGACATAGCGGCGGGACGAAAACACTCAAGAGCCGCCGGCCTGGCGAACCTGTCAGGTCGGCGGTTTTGTTTTGTACGAAGCTCCTTCTGGGTGCCCGGATGGAATGCGCCGCCATTGTGGTGGTGACGCAAGGTAATGTCCAGTAAAGTCCAAAGAGCGGCAGACGTCACAAGGCTGCTATGAAATGCACCGGTCTTCGCTACTTCTTGCTAAACTCCCAGCAATGAATTTTAAGGCTCGCCAGAACAAGGTTCGGGAGCATCTTGCGACTACCCGCTTGAATGGGCTTCTCGTCAGCCATCTTCCAAACATTCGATACCTTTGCGGGTTTACCGGCAGCGCGGGCCTTCTGCTCGTGCAGGAGTCTGGGAGTGTCTTCATTACCGATGTTCGCTATGACACGCAAGCGCACGCCGAGGTGAAGGGCGCGAAGGTAGTCATTGCCCGGAAAGCTCTGCTGGAGGCTTTAGGCGAAGTGCTCGCGCAACGGAAAGCCGCACGCAGGAAAACGGCAATTGCAATCGAGTCCGAACATCTTAGCGTGGCCGAAAAGAAGCGCCTCATAAAATTCCGGCCGGCTTCGATCACCTTGAAGGATGCGTCTGCCATTGTGGAGAAGGCCCGGATGTTAAAAGACGACGAAGAACTCCAGCTTATCCGGGCGGCGGTTGCCCTCGGAGCCAGGCTCTTCGACCGAGCCGTTGAGGTCATGGGTCCGGGGACGACTGAGGTAGAGGTGGCAGCGGAAATGGAATTGGCGGCGCGCCGGGCCGGGGCGGAGGAGATGTCGTTCCCCACCATCATCGCGTCCGGAGCGAGATCCGCACTGCCGCACGGGCGAGCATCCTCGCGGCGCATACCCTCCGGAGCGTTCGTGGTTTGTGACTTCGGTGTTATACTTTCGGGTTATTGTTCGGATCAGACTCGCACTGTGTGGGTGGGCAAGCCTTCTGAGGAAGCTAGGCGCGTTTACCAGGCAGTCTGGGAGGCGCAGCAGGCTGGCGTTGACGCAGTAAAGCCCGGAATCACCGTGGGCGAGGTCGATGCTGCGACCCGTAAGGTGTTACGAAAAGCTGGGTTAGGTCGATTTTTCACGCATTCCACCGGGCATGGGGTGGGGCTGGAGATTCACGAAAGCCCCCGCGTAGCCAATGGCCAGCGCGAGATTCTGCAGCCTGGGATGGTCATTACCATCGAGCCCGGGGTATACTTCCCCGGCAAATGGGGCGTGAGGATCGAGGATATGGTAGCGGTCACGGCCGGTGGCTGTGAGGTACTGACGCCCACCAGCAAGGATTTTCTGGCAGTTTAGTCTTCTTAAACTAAGGCTGGGCACGAACGATGTCCGGCTTCTGCGCGCCCTCCGGGTGGCGCGGGGGGATCGGCGAAGGTCCCACCGTACACGAATGAATCAAAAAGAGCTGAAGGAACTCATCGAGTTTTTAATCGAGAAGGACATCGCCGAGTTTGAACTCGAGCGTGGCGATGTCAAGGTGCGGATCAAACGTGCCGGAGAGCATACCCTGCTGCACTCGCAGAACGAGGCGCGCTTTTTCGCGGTGCCCTCGGCTCCTGCTTCTCCCGTGCAAGTGGGCGCGGTCCCCACCGCTCCTCCAACGCCCCCTCCCGCGGCTCCCGCAGTTCCTGCTCCGGAAGAGGGTCTGCATAGCGTGAAGTCGCCCATCGTCGGGACGTTCTACGAGGCTCCCTCGCCGGGCGCTCCTCCATTTGTCAAGGTCGGCGATACCGTCGAACTGGGACAAGTGCTCTGCATTGTGGAAGCGATGAAATTGTTGAACGAGATTGAGTCGGATGTGGCCGGGGAGATCGTGAAGAAGCTGGCCAACAACGGGCAGCCAATCGAGTATGGCCAGGAGTTATTTGTGGTCCGGCCGAAGAAGTGAGACTGAGATTCGTTTGAGGGGCGCGCCAAGCCGCGCCTTTTTGTGTCTGCGATTAACCAGCAGGAGCCCGAGCCAGGATCTTTTCGCTCGCAGCTCATAGCTCATAGCTTTTCTCTCATGTTTAAGAAGATCCTGATTGCCAATCGCGGCGAGATTGCACTGCGCGTGATTTGTGCGTGCAAGGAACTGGGCGTGAAGACCGTCGCGATTTACAGCGAGGCCGATCGCAATTCGCTGCATGTGCGCTTTGCCGACGAAGCCATCTGCATCGGTCCCCCGCAACTGGCCCAGAGTTACCTGAACATTCCCGCCGTGATCAGCGCCGCCGAAATCGCCAATGTGGAGGCGATCCATCCCGGGTACGGGTTGCTCGCCGAGAATGCCAATTTCGCGGAAGTCTGCCACATGAGCGAGATCAAGTTCATTGGCCCGCGTCCGGAAGTCATGCGGTTGATGGGCGAAAAGGAGAAGGCGCGGACGGCCATGAAAGCTGCCGGAGTGCCGATCTTGCCCGGTTCCGAGGGAATCATCGCTTCCGACGCAGAAGCCGTGGAATGGGCGCGGCAGGTCGGCTACCCGGTCATTGTGAAAGCGTCTGCTGGCGGTG
>QHVR01000508.1 GCA_003223595.1 Acidobacteriota bacterium | reverse complement strand
CGGCGCGGGGCCATCGGTCCTGGTCTTTTTGGATCCGCGGAGTTCGGCGGTAAAGGCCCGCAAAGCGGTTGCGTCTCGCCTGAATGGCGCCGGCCTCAAGGCGGAACTGCTTTCTACTGCAATTACGTTGCGCGGGGCGCGACGGTAGCGCGTCTTCTCATCATTCTGCGAATCCGAATCTCCGGAGCAGTACCGATGCCTCAGTGGATTTGAGATATCGAAGGAAGTCTGCTGCTTCCCGCTTATGCTTCGAGTGAGTCAGGACAACGGCGCCTTGCTCCAGAGGGGGATAGTCGTCGGCCGGAACTTCCCAATACTTACCTTTGCCCGACATGCCGAGCGCGCGGGCATGGGCGAGCGCCACGAATCCTGCCTGCGCGTTACCGGACTCCACGAACTGCGCGGCTTGTGCCACGTTTTCTCCCATGACCAGCCGATCCTTGATGCGGTCGTACAACCCCGAGTGTTTCAACGCGGCCATGGCGGCGCGGCCATACGGAGCATGTTGGGGATTGGCGATGGCGATCTTCTTTACCGAGGGATCGAGGAGAACATTCATTCCCTGATGGAGATCGAGTGGCGAATCGGACGGCGTCCACAAAACCAGTTTGCCGCGTGCGTACTGCGTAAGAGTACCGCCGTCGGCTAGTCCTGCGGAGACCAGTTGCCGGGGGTAGTCCATGTCGGCCGAGAGAAAGAGGTCAAACGGTGCGCCGTTCTGCAGTTCCTGCGTGAGCATTCCTGACGAGGCGAACGAGAGCTTCAGATGAACTCCTGTTTCCTTCTCATAGCTGGCTGCGAGTTGCTTTAGCGGAGAACTTAGATCGGCGGCGGCAGCCACGGACAGCTCGACAGCCGCCGGGCGCGCCGCGCCCGTGGTAGAAAGAGCCAAGAAGCTCGCTACGAACAGGGAAACCGACGCAACAAAAATCGATCTCATCCCAGTCCTTTCTAGTGCTGGCACCAGCACATTGTACTTTCTCCTGCAGAGAAGGCGGGTTTCGACTATTCCCGAATTGGGTCAAAGTCGCGTGAATGGCGCGGTTTTGCTTGCTTCGTTCGTGCCCAGTTTTCATACTGTGCAGTGACCGTCATACGCAGCTTTGGGTCGCTCTTGCTGGCGCTTATCTTTTCTGGTGTTCTTCTGGCGCAATCGCAGGGCAGCGATCAAAGTGTGCCTGGAGCCCCGGCTCGTAATGTAGACCGCGAGCATGGCAGAGAGCGCAGCGAGTGGTTCTCTCGTGGGCGGATCAATCCGGGGCTGCCGTCCGCGGAACTGAGGCATCGCGCCTTTCAAGCCAAATTGAAGATGCGAGCGCAACCGGCGGCTGCGCGCCTGGTAGGTTCGAACCCTGCATTATTGAGCGCCGGATCCTGGATTCCGTTAGGTCCCGTGCCTCTTGCGTCTGATGCCAGCGGAAACGGCACGCAGGACTATCGTCAGGTTGCGGGCCGCGTTACGGCTGTCGCAATCGATCCTGCGGACCCGACGGGCAACACGGTTTACATTGGCGCTGCTCAGGGAGGTGTGTGGAAGTCCACCAATGCCGCTTACAGCGTGGCAAACAACGTTGCGTGGACTCCTCTGACGGATAATCAGGCGACGCTCTCGATTGGCGCGATTGCCATCCAGGAACAGCAAGTCCCGGATGCAACAAAATCCGTGATTCTTGCGGCCACGGGCGAAGCCAACAATTCCGGGGATTCTTATTTCGGATTGGGAATCTTGCGCTCTACGGATGCGGGCAACACCTGGACTCTGGTCTCCACGGCCAACAACGGCGCGCTTTCGTTCAACGGCTTGGGCGGAACGCGCATGGCATTCAAGGGCCAGACCAATGTGGTCGTGTCCGCGATGGCGGCGAGCTCTGAGGGTTTGATTGATGGAGCTGTTACCGCGAATACGAAGCGCGGGCTGTACACGTCAGTCAATGCCGGGCAGAGTTGGACCTATAACGCGCTGGTGGATCCGGGTGGCGCGACGGATGCGACCTCGGCGACTTCGGTCGCGTACAACGCGATTGCTGGGTTGTTTTACGCGGCCATCCGGTATCACGGTTTCTACTCGTCGCCGGACGGCGTTACGTGGACGCGGCTCGCCAATCAACCCGGCGGGGCTGTGCTGAGTGCTACCGCGTGCCCGGCACAGTCGACTTCCAACAACCGGGGCTGCCCGATCTATCGGGGCGAGATCAGCGTGGTGCCCGGGCGCAATGAGATGTACGTCTGGTATGTATTCCTGGATTCCTACGGCAATACGCAGGATGGCGGCATTTGGAAAAGCGTCAATGGCGGCGCGGGGTGGACGGCGATCTCGGACGCAGGCATCAGCAATTGCGGAGACATTGGCGGCTGCGGGGTGGAGCAGGGGACGTACAATCTTGCTTTGATTGCTGTCCCCAATGGCTCGTCCGCGACGGACCTCTACGCGGGCGCGGTGAACATTTACAAGTGTGCGATCAACTCCAATAACCCAACCTGTACGTCGGCTCCATTCATGAACCTCACGCATGTGTATGGTTGTGTTCCGGCGGGGGCGCCGGCGCATGTGCATGCGGATCAGCACGCCATGACGGGGATGATCCCCAGCGTGGGTACGGATTCCGGAAATGAATTGCTCTACTTCGCGAACGATGGCGGCGTCTACCGCACGCTTAACGGATTCTCAGGCCTGAGCAGCGGCAGTTGCTCGGCTCTCAATCAATTCGACGACCTCAATCAGAATCTCGGGTCGTTGGCGCAGTTCGTCAGCTTTTCGCAGCACCCGAGCGATCGCAATACGCTTCTCGGGGGTATGCAGGGAAACGGATCTGCCGCGACCAGTGCGGCAAGCTCAAGCACGGCTTGGGTGAGTGTTCTGGGTGGCGATGGCGCCTATACTGCGATCGATCGAGTTAGCAGTTCTAACTGGTATGCCTCAAACCCCGACCTGCCGCCGGGTGGTCTGGGAATTCAACTGTGCAGCAGCGGAGTGAACTGCCGTAACAGCGCGTTCAATTTCGTCGTCACCAGCAATACTGTGGGCGGAGACGACGGCGCGTTTTACTTCCCTTACATCCTCGATTCAGGGTCCACCACCGCGATGCTTGTCGGCACTTGCCGGGTCTGGCGTGGAGCGCGCACGGGCGGCACTTTTACCGTGCTAAGCCCCAACTTCGAAAGCTTAGGTTCAGGAACCTGTACCGGCGGGGAGGTCAACCAGGTGCGCTCGCTGGCAACCGCGGGTCCCACGACCAGCAGCAGCGGTTCCAGTGTGATCTATGCGACCACGAGTGGGCTCGGCCCCATCCAGGGGCCGCTGACTACTCCTGCAGGAGGGCGGGTGTGGATGACCACGGATGCGTCAACTGGTGTCTTCGGTTTTGCTGACGTGACCGAGAACGGACCTGACGGCAACATTAACCCGAACCAGTTTCCCATCTCGAGCGTGGCTGCGGACCTGTCCGATGGAACGGGAAACACTGCGTACGGACCACGAATGGCGGCACGACGTGGACCGACTTCACCGGCAATCTGCCGGACTCGCCGGTGAACGCTGTTGTGGTGTATCCCGCGCTGGCGCAAGTTTATGTCGGGACCGATGTGGGGGTATTCGCCAGCTCGACGTCCACTCCAGACTGGACCGAACTCGGCCCGAACCCTGCTACCAACCGAACTGGATTTCTTCCCAATGTCGCGGTGACGGCTCTCGCGGTATTCGCCTCCGGAGGCCAGCAACTGTTGCGAGCGTCAACCTACGGGCGTGGCATGTGGGAATTTAATCTCGTGGTCACTCCGGATTTCCAGATGTCGGTTGCAAATCCAACGTTGACGGTCTTCCCCACGCAGACCGCTGTATTTACCGGCACGATCACTGCGCTGAACGGATATGCGAACTCTATGACTTTGACTTGTGCCACGGGCGCTAGCGCGGCACCAAGCGTTTGTTCGCCTTCGCCGGTGACGCTGACTCCAGGGTCCAAGACTCCTTTTTCAGTAAGCACCAGCAGTCCGGTTGGCGATTACAGTTTCAAAATTCAGGCTGTCGGGGCTGACAGCAATCACATCACGCACAACCTTGCTTTAGTGCTGCATGTGGTCAACTTCGGGATGACCACGCCTTCGCCCGCCAGCGTAACGGTTCCGAGAGGCACAGCATCGCAGGCGGTCAATTTCAAGGTCACGGCATCTGGATCATTCGATCAGAGCGTCACGGTCGGATGCAGCACCACGATCCCGAATGCAATGTGCAGCCTCACTCCTGGGACCAGCGCAAATCCAACCTCGATTGCTTCCGTCGACACGACGGCTAGCGTTAACGTACCCGCAACGACCGCTCCGGGCAACTACACGGTTACGCTCAGGGCCACAAGCGCGGGAGCGCCGGCCGCGCTCACCGCGTCTTTTGCTGTGAGGGTCACATCAAATCCTCATTTTGATCTCACGGTGCCTGCAACCATTCAGAGGAAGGCAGGGGAGACTAGTGCGAGCAGCGCAATTTCGATCACCTCGGAAGATGGCTTCGCAGGTACGGTGAGCCTGAGTTGCACAAGCAGTCATCCAGGATCGAGTTGTACGGTTGTGCCCACTTCCGTGAGTTCGTTTCCGGCGAGTGCTACGCTGACGGTCCAAGGGGTGACATTCGCGGCGGGCTCATACACTCTCGCGATCACAGGTACGTCGGAATCTCTTGTTCAGCGGAAGCAAGTCACTTTGAACATTGGCGATTTCTCTATCTCGGGGGGGCAGACTCTCTGGACCGCGCCGGGGGGCGAAGCTCCAGCGACTCTGACGCTGGCATCCGTTTACGGGTACAGCGGAACTATTGATTTCACCTGTGATCTGAGCGCGCTAGCCGCCGCTCTCTGTGCCGTTTCGCCGAATAATCCGATAAGTCTCGCCAACGCCGGCATGAAGTCCGTCACCGTTACGTTCAAAACTCCAAAGGATGCAGCGCCCGGTACTTACAACCTGAAAATTAATTCATTGGACAATAGCGGCGGCCCCGGCCATTCCCTGAGCGTCGCACTCACGATCGGGCAGGATTTTGCCCTCACCGCTTCTACATCTTCTATGCCCAGTCAGACCGTGAAAGCGGGACAAACCAGTGGAGCCTACAACCTGACGATTCAGCCGATTGGGACCTCGTTTGCTGCCCCAGTGACCCTCGCGTGTACTAAGGGATTGCCCCCCGGCGCACAATGCAACTTCAGTCCCTCAATGCCCATCACACCCGGCGCGTCCGCAATCAATGTTGTCATGAATATCTCCACGCAAGGAAGCAGGGCTGCTTTGCAACGAACGTTTGGAGGAGCAGCAGTTCTCGCGACAACGCTGTGTATGCCGGCGGTGCTCTGGGTTTTCGGCTCACCTTGCCGGCTGCGTAACGGCAGAAACAGACTCCGTGTGCTGCTTGCTATTGTCCTGATTTTGCCGCTCCTGCTGATTCTGGTCTCCTGTTCAGGTGTGAGTGCCCAGGGCCACGGTGGAACAACATTGCCGCCGAGTAACGCGGTAACGTACCGCGTGACGGTGTCGGCGAGTTCGCCGGGGCTCCCTGACTCTGCCAGTCACAGCATAATCGTCGAACTCATCGTAGACTAGGCAGTCGCGACG
Organism: Acidobacteriota bacterium; assembly: GCA_003223595.1. Classification (GTDB taxonomy): domain Bacteria; phylum Acidobacteriota; class Terriglobia; order Terriglobales; family Acidobacteriaceae; genus Sulfotelmatobacter. Next base: position 3,130 of record QHVR01000508.1, on the reverse strand, counting down.
CTCGGCAGTTGTGATTTCTCGCCAGGCAGCATCAGCTTGCCGCCACGTCAGGCCACACCCGTGAAAGACGCACACTATAACGTGATCATCATCGGCGCAGGTGCCGTTGGTCTCGGCGTGGCGTTCGAGATTACCCGCCGGTTTCCGCGCCAAAGGTTGCTTGTCCTCGAAAAAGAGGAGCGCGTGGCCCGTCACCAGAGCGGCCACAACAGCGGAGTCATTCACTCCGGCGTTTACTACAAGCCGGGATCGCTCAAGGCGCGCTTGTGTGTGCCCGGCGCGGCCGCCATGCTTGAATTCTGTCGCGAGCACGGCGTGCCTCACCGGGTCTGCGGCAAGGTAATCGTCGCCACCCAAGAGCAAGAACTCCCGGGACTGGAAGAGCTGAGAAAACGTGGAGAAGCCAACGGGCTCACCGGACTGCGTCTGATCGATTCCGTGCAATTGAACGAGCTCGAGCCTCATGCAGCCGGGTTGCAGGCGCTGCTGGTTCCTTCGACAGGCATAACCGACTATGCGGCTGTCTGCGAGAAATATGCCGAACTGATTACCTGCCAGGGCGGGACCGTTCTTTGCTCAGCACCCGCACACGCGATCCATCGCTCGGCAAATGGAATAGTGATCGAAACTCCGCAGGGTGCGTTTTTCGCGAACGCTCTCATTAACTGTGCCGGACTCTACAGCGACCGCATATGCCGGATGACCGGAGACGATCCCGGAGTAATGATCGTGCCGTTTCGCGGAGAATATTACGACCTGGTTCCCGAACGTGCTTCGTTAGTCCAGGCGCTGATCTACCCCGTGCCCGATCCCCGCTTCCCGTTTCTGGGCGTGCACTTCACCCGCCGTATAAGCGGCAAAGTCGATGCCGGGCCCAACGCCATCCTTGCACTTGCCCGCGAAGGTTACCGTCACAGCGACATTAACCTCCGCGACCTTGCATCGTCTTTTTCGTTCCCGGGATTCTGGCGGATGGCACGGCGGCATTGGCGCAGCGGTGTGGATGAGTGGCACCGATCGCTCTCGAAACGGGCTTTCGTGCGTGCTTTGCAGCGGCTTGTGCCCGAAGTGAAAGAAGAAGACCTGGTGCCCGGCGGATCTGGAGTCCGGGCTCAGGCTGTGACGCCAGACGGTGCTTTGGTCGATGACTTCCACTTCGTGCCATCCGGTAAAGTGCTGCACGTGCTGAATGTTCCGTCTCCAGCGGCGACCGCCTCGCTGACGATCGGCAAAGCCATTGTGGATATGGCTGCGGAAAGCCTGGGCCTCTCCTGAGAATAGCGGTGTCGAAGGAAAAATCCACTTCCGAGGCGACGCTCTGGCCAATAAGAAAAATCGATCCGAGCGAACGAAAAAGGAACGCGATCGAATTCCTTGCTCGTGCTAGCTTCTGTTGATCAGCCGCGAATAGCCGCGCGGCATCGGCGAGGTCACGTATGAGAGCTTGCATCAACCCAAAATGCGTTTCTTTTGGACGAATCGTTTATTCGCTGGCGACCCGTTGTCCGCTATGCAAGTGGGATCTGAAGTTCACGCTTCCGGCCAGCGAGGCGTCCGCTCCCGCGAAGGCTGAATCTGCGGTGGCCACGCGGTGAATGCCGCTAGGTTAGAGTCCGATATCTTCATTCCACAAATCGGGGTGCTGGCGCACGAACTCCGCCATTATCTCAATGCATTCCGGGTCGTCGAGAACGACTAATTCCACTCCGCGACTACGAAAGAGATCTTCCGCTCCCAAGAAATTGCGGTTCTCTCCGACGATGACGCTCGGAATCCGGTAGAGCAGGGCGGTGCCCGTACACATGATGCAGGGGCTCAGGGTGCTGACCATCGTCAACTCGTGCCAGTCTCGGCGCCGTCCCGCATTGCGGATGCAGACTGTCTCGGCATGCGCCGTAGGATCTCCCGACTGCACGCGGAGGTTGTGACCGCGCGCGACAATGATGGGCAGGCCGCCTTCGCGCAAACCGAGTTTCGCCTCTTGCAGTGCTTCTTGCAGGAGCGCCCGATCATCCTTCATGAGCGCTCCTAATTTAGCAAGAATAGTGACTCAGGGGAAAACACGCGTGCACGTGCTCCTGCCGCGAATTCTATTGATACGTCAGGGTCAAGTTGTCGAGGTAGACGCTGTAAGAGTCCTGGCGCCAATTGCCGTCCATCTGGTAGTTGAGCGTGACGCCGTACCAGTCCGAGGAGGCAGACCCATGCTCAAAGGTCCAATTCAGGTTTGTGGTCTGGCCATTCAGAGTGATGGATTGATACGTCAAGTGGTTGTCCGACGTGCGTTGCACTTTGAGCGTTACATGGTTCCACGCATTGCTGTTCGGATTGCAGGGAACTCCGGTTGATACCCACTTGGCCTTCTGGTTATCGAAAACGGACCATTGATGCCCGTTCGCAATGTTGCACTCATGACCAAAGATGAAGCCCATTCCATCAAAGAACTGGTTGATATCAAATTCCAGCGCCTCGGAGAGTTCCAGGTTGTCGCCGTAGAAGTCGACATCGTAAGTGAAGTTGTACACCGCCGGAACCATACTGCGGTCACCGTCGAAAGTCCCCTGTGACGAGAACGGGCCAATGATGTGGTTGTTCCACAGTGCATCGGAATAAGCGGCCGTGCCACCCAGGTTGAACTGGGTTGCGGATCCACTCTTGGAGGGGTTGTTCACGCCCTGCTGCATCCAGAAGGAGATTCCATCGCAGGGCGATGGAGAACAGTCGACGAAGTTGGGCGGGCCTTGTCCGTACTGCCCCCATCCTCCGGCACGTTGAATGTTGGAGAAAGATTTTCCGCTGCTCGCATTGGCGCTGTTCGAACTCCCTCCATTCGATCCACCGCTATTGGTTCCTCCTCCGCTGGAGGCGCCGCCTCCTGAGCCGCTGCTCGCCGCAGTATTATCGGCGACCGGAATCTGCAACGACTTCAGGCTGGAGTTTCCTTTCGCGTCCAGCGCGGATACCACAAAGTTGAAGGTCCCGGCGCTGCTGGGCGTACCCGATACCGAGCCCGAATCCTTCGCCAAAGCAATGCCATTAGGCAACTGTCCCGAGGCGACAGCGAAGGTGTAAGGACCTGTTCCACCACTGACTGCCAGCGAGCCGCTGTAGTTTGTCCCTACGGTTGCTG
>QHVR01000507.1 GCA_003223595.1 Acidobacteriota bacterium | reverse complement strand
ATGGATACGCTGCTTTATTACAAGGAAGCCAAGAACGGGCAGATTCTCGAAGAAGGCATCACCGAAGCGGGCTCGATGTGTTCGTTCATCGCCGCCGGAACCGCGTATGCCAATCACGGAATCAACACCATTCCATTCTTCATCTACTACTCCATGTTCGGATTCCAGCGCATTGGCGATCTGATCTGGGCGGCTGCCGACATGCGATGCCGCGGGTTCCTGATCGGAGGAACTGCCGGCCGCACCACGCTGGCCGGCGAAGGCCTGCAGCATCAGGACGGACACAGTCACGTACTGGCCCTGCCGGTTCCGAACTTGCATGCCTATGACCCGGCCTTCGCGTACGAAATCGCGCTGATCATTCAGGACGGCATCAAGCGCATGTACGTCGATGGAGAGTCGATCTTCTACTATCTGACGGTCACGAATGAGCCGCTTCCGATGCCCGCCATGCCTACGGAAGGCAATGTCCGCGAAGGCGTCCTGAAAGGCCTGTATCGGTTCAAGGCGTCGACGAAGTCCGACGCCAAATTGCGGGCACAGCTTCTGGGCAGCGGCACGATCATGTTCGAGGTGCTGAAGGCGGCCCAGGTGCTGGAAGAGAAATACGGCGTCGCCTGCGATGTGTGGAGCGTCACCAGCTACAAAGAGCTTTATCGCGATGCCAATGACTGTGAACGCTGGAACATGCTGCATCCGGGCGAAGCTGCCAAGGTGCCATACGTAACGCAGACTCTGAAGGACGCGCAAGGACCGTTCGTCGCGGCATCCGACTATATGAAGGTATTGCCGGAAAGCCTGAGCAAGTGGGTGCCCGGGCAACTGGTTTCGCTGGGAACGGATGGCTTCGGCCGGAGCGAGAATCGGGCCGCATTGCGCGACTTCTTCGAAGTGGATGCCAAGCACATCGTGCTTGCCACCCTGGGAGCTCTCGCCCGCGAGAAGAAGATCAGTACCGATGTGGTCAAGCGCGCCGTGCAGGAATTGGGAATCAAGCCGGACAAACTGAATCCCGCGGTCAGCTAACCAATCTATGAATCGCAGACGTCACGCATAAAAGACAACCGTAAAGGATTGAGCGGTGATTGAATTCAAGCTTCCGGAGCTGGGAGAAAACATAGAACAGGGCGACCTGGTGCGCCTCATGGTTGCACCGGGTGCAACCGTAAATACCGGCCAGTCCGTGATGGAACTGGAAACTGATAAGGCCGTCGTCGAGGTCCCGTCCTCGGTCAGCGGAACCGTGCAGGAAATCCGCGTCAAAGAAGGCGACAAGATCAAGGTCGGCCAGGTCATCTTCACGGTGGACGGCGCGGAGCCCAAAGCTCCTGCTGCAGGGGCGACAGCAAGCCCCGCAGCCCCGCCCAGAGAGGACAAACCCGCCTCCAAGCCAGCGCGGAAAGAGACGGCCCCGGAGCAAAAAGCGCCCGCCGCAGCGCCGCCGCCCCAGGCAGCGCCATCCGGAGCCGGCGAATTCAAGCTTCCCGAACTGGGTGAAAACATCTCGCAAGGCGATCTGGTGCGCTTGATGATTTCACCGGGCACAAAGGTGTCCGAAGGACAGCCAGTTATGGAATTGGAAACGGACAAAGCTGTCGTCGAAGTGCCCTCCTCAGTCACTGGAGTGGTGAAGGACGTCAAAGTTAAAGAGGGCGAGAAGATCAAGGTGGGGCAAGTGATCTTCACCTTAGAAGGCGCCGATTCTGCTGCTGCTCCTGCCCGACCGCGCAATGCGCCCGTCGAACACGTTTCCGGACAACATGGAGCCCGTCTCGCGTTCCAGGCGGCAATCCGGGCTGAGGGCAAGACAGAAGAACAAGCGCTGCCTCCCGATCAGCCGCAGCAAGTTCCTGCCCAGTTCAGCATGCCCGCGCAGTTGGGGAAAGTCGCAGGCACGGAGCATCGCCAGGCGATACCCGCGGCGCCGCACGTTCGGCGGCTGGCGCGCGAACTCGGCGTTGACATATATGAAGTGAAAGGTTCGGGACCTGGCGGCCGCATCAGCGAAGAGAATGTGAAGGCCCACGCCAAATCTCTTCTTTCGGCTGCCACGAGCGCGGCGCATGCCACTCCGCGCGCGGGACACTTCGCGCAACCGCAGCTTCCGGATTTCGGCAAATGGGGAAACATTGAACGCGTGTCGATGCGCGGAGTTCGCCGTAAGACGGCCGAGCACCTGGCCGAAGCGTGGAACACGATTCCCCACGTCACGCAACATGATCGCGCCGACATTACCGAACTTGAGCAGCTGCGTGCCCGCTTTGCTCCCAAGGCGGAAGAAGCCGGGGGAAAGATGACGGTCACCGCCATCGCGCTCAAGGTATGCGCCGCGGCTCTCAAAGTGTTCCCGCAATTCAATGCCAGCATCGATATCGAGAAAGAAGAAATCGTCTACAAACAGTACATCAGCATCGGGGTGGCCGCCGATACGGATCGCGGACTGCTGGTGCCGGTCATTCGCGATGTGGACAAGAAGAACATCGTCGAGCTTGCGGTGGAGTTGTCCCAGCTTTCGAAGAAAGCACGGGAGAAGAAACTCGCCCCTGCCGATATGGAAGGCGGAACCTTCACCATTACCAATCTCGGCGGAATCGGCGGGATCGGTTTCACCCCGATTGTGAATTATCCAGAGGTGGCGATTCTCGGCTTATCGCGCTCCCGGATCGAACCCGAGTGGATCAACGGCAAATTTGAGCCGCGCCTGATTCTGCCGCTCTCGCTCTCCTACGATCATCGATTGATCGACGGGGCCGATGCCGCACGCTTCCTGCGCTGGATCGCCGAAGCCTTCGAGCAGCCATTCTTGTTATCAGTCCAGGGCTAGGGACAGTTTCAAGTTTCAGGATTCAGGTTTCACGTGTCGAGCTGTCGAAGTGCTTTTGAAACTCGAAACTCGAAACCGTTTTCATTCAAATGTCAGATAACCAATCCCTCAACATAGCAGTCATTGGTGGCGGTCCCGGTGGATATGCCGCCGCATTTCTCGCCGCCGATCTCGGCATGAGAGTAACGCTCATCGATCCCGAACTGAACCCGGGCGGAGTGTGCCTGTACCGCGGCTGTATTCCCTCCAAAGCGCTTCTGCACGTCGCCAAACTACTGGAGGAATCGCATCAGGCCAAGGATTGGGGAATCGAATTTTCCGCGCCCAGGATCGATCTGGCGCGCTTGCGTTCCTGGAAAGAGAACGTCGTCAAGAAGCTGACTGGTGGCCTCGGTGTGTTGTCGAAGCAGCGCAAGGTCAAGTATGTGCAGGGCCGTGCGGGGTTCGAGAATTCCACCACGTTGCGGGTTACGAAGACCGATGGTTCCGAGGAGAGCCTGGGCTTCGATCGCATCGTGATCGCGACCGGTTCGCGGCCGGCGGTGGTGCCGACGGTGAAGCTAGACACGCCGCGCATGATGGACTCCACCGGTGGCCTCAATCTGGAAGACATCCCGGGAACGCTTCTGGTGGTCGGAGGCGGATACATCGGACTGGAACTCGGATCCGTGTATGCCGCTCTGGGCACGCGCGTGACGGTGGTCGAAATGCTGCCCGGACTTCTTCCCGGCGCTGACCGCGACCTGGTTCTTCCCCTGCACAAGCGGCTGGAAAAAATGTTTGATTCCATCCTCCTAAACACGACGGTCGCGTCGGTGAAGAACGAAGGCACTGGAATTCGCGCGAAGCTCAAAGCGCAGGACGGCAGCGAGCAGAAGAAAGTTTTTGATCGCGTGTTGGTGTCTGTGGGGCGCAAACCAAACTCAGAGATCCCCGGATTAGAGAAGACTGGTGTAAAAATAGGCGAGCGTAGCTTCATTCAAGTGAACCAGCAGTTGCAAACCGACGACCCCTCGATCTACGCGATCGGCGATGTAGTCGGCGAACCCATGCTCGCTCATAAGGCGTCCCATGAAGGACGCGTGGCAGTGGAAGCGATTGCGGGTCACAAGGTCGCTTTCGAGCCCAATGCGATCCCGGCGGTCGTCTTCACCGATCCCGAAGTGGCATGGTGTGGCCTGACCGAAACTCAGGCGCAAAAAGAAAACCGCGAGATTAAGGTCGCAAAGTTCCCGTGGGCTGCATCGGGCCGCGCCATCACTCTCGACCGTCCGGAAGGAATGACGAAGCTGAT
>QHVR01000506.1 GCA_003223595.1 Acidobacteriota bacterium | reverse complement strand
ACAAAAATATCTTTGCCCGCGGTGCGCTTCTGCAGCTCGCCTTTGAGCTTGTCGATTTCCGCGCCCTTGCGCCCGATGATGATCCCCGGCCGCGCTGTCTTGATGATGATGCGCAGCTTGTTGCCCGGACGTTCAATCTCGATCGAACTGACGCCCGCCGACTTGAGTTTTTCCTTCAGCTCGCTCTTCAGCTTCACGTCTTCGTGCAGCTGTTTGTCGTAGTCTCGCTCGGCAAACCAGCGCGACTTCCACGGCTTCGTAAACCCCAGCCGGAATCCATAAGGATGGACTTTTTGTCCCATTGCTTCTCCTAAACCAACTCAGTTTCCAGTTTCGTGTGTCAGGTTTCGAGTAAAACTAGAAACTCGAAACTTACTTTGCAGCTGCTTT
>QHVR01000505.1 GCA_003223595.1 Acidobacteriota bacterium | reverse complement strand
GCGCCGACTGCAGCAGCTTGCCCACCGGCGCAGCCACGCGCTTCTTAGTGAACATCAAAGTATTGCGCGCATCTTCCACGCGCCGTCCCTTGATAAGGTCCAGCACCAGCCGCGCCTTCTGTGGCGAGACCCGCAGGTAACGCATTTCCGCTCGAAATTCCATAATCGTAATCTCAGCCTTTAGCTCTTAGCTCTTCAGCTTTTAGCTAAAGGCTAAAAGCTAAATCGCTAACAGCTGTTTTGTTACGCCTTCGGCGCCGGAGCACCGCCAGCCGGAGCCGCTGGTGCCGAGGCTCCCGGACCGCCAGGGATACCCGCCGGCCTCGCCGCAACTTCCGTCGCCGCCCTCATCGAGTGTCCCTTGAAGGTGCGCGTGAAGCTGAACTCGCCCAGCTTGTGCCCCACCATGTTCTCGGTCACATACACCGGGATGAATTTCTTCCCGTTGTGCACCGCGATCGTGTGTCCAACCATCTCCGGAATCACCGTCGATCGCCGCGACCACGTGCGCAACACCTTCTTCTCGTTGCGCGAATTCATGCCTTCCACCCTGGTCAGAAGGTATCCATCCACGAATGCGCCTTTTTTAGTTGAACGCGCCATATCTACTTGCTCCGCCTGTTCACAATGAACTTATCCGTTCGTTTGTTGTTCCGCGTCTTGTATCCGCGCGTCGGCTGACCCCACGGGGTCACCGGATGCCGTCCACCCGAAGTCTTACCTTCACCACCGCCATGAGGATGGTCCACGGGGTTCATCGAAACGCCGCGGTTATGCGGACGCTTCCCCAGCCATCGCGAACGTCCTGCCTTGCCGATCGTAACGTTCTCGTGATCGATGTTGCCGACTTGTCCGATAGTCGCCATGCAGTCCTGCGAAATTTTGCGGGTCTCGCCCGAGGGCAGCTTCACGAGCGCGTACTCCGCCTCCTTCGCCACCAGCTGCGCCGATCCGCCCGCCGAGCGCACCATCTGTCCACCCTTGCCCGGCTTCAGCTCCAGATTATGAATCTGCGTGCCAGGGGGAATATTCCGCGGCGGCAGTGCGTTGCCGACCAAGATGTCGGCCTCGGGTCCGCTGAGAATTTTCTGACCAACCTTCAGCCCTTCCGGCTGCAGGATGTACCGCTTCTCGCCATCGGCATACGCCAGCAGCGCGATGCGCGACGAGCGGTTCGGATCGTACTCGATCGTCTGCACCGTCGCCGGAATCCCCGTCTTGTCACGCTTGAAATCGATGATGCGCAGCTTCCGTTTGTGGCCGCCACCGATAAACCGCATCGTCGTGTCGCCCGAATTTCGACGTCCGCCGGTGCGCGGCTTGGGCTCGACAAGCGGCTTGTGCGGATGCTTCGTCGTGATGTCGTCGTTGACCAGCGTCGTGCGATAGCGCAACGTCTGCGTAGTCGGTCTATAAGTCTTAATCGGCATAAATCACTCTCGTAGAGACGCTGTTTGCAACGTCTCGCTTGCGACGGTCTCTTTCCTACAGGTTTTGCGCGTACTCCGGCATCTTCTCGCCCGTACGCAAGCGCACATACGCTTTCTTCCAATCCGGACGGTACCCGGCAAACTTCCCGCGCCGCCGCTCTTTCCCCGGATACGTGGCCGTGCGCACTGAATGCACTTTCACCTTGAAAATCGACTGCACCGCTTCCTTGATTTCCGTCTTGGTTGCCTTCGGAGCGACCTGGAACACCAGAGTGTTCTGGTTCTCCTTGATGGCCAGGCCCTTTTCGGTAATCACCGGACGGCGAATGATCTGGTATGCGCTCTTCATCAGGCCACCTCCGCCGCTTTCTCAGTGCGTGCCCGCCGGCGGCGTTCTTTCACCGGCTTCTTCGCGCCTTCATCGGCTCCCGACTTGCGCATCTTTTTCGAAACCGAGTTCTGCAGCGAAGCCTGCAGCTTCTCAATCGCCGGATGCGAAAAGATCACGCGATCGTAACGCAGCAGGTGATAGGGATGCACTTCATTCCCCCGCACCAGTTCCAGTCCCTCGATATTCCGCGCGCTCAACTCCAGATTGCGGTTATCGTGCTGCGGCGCTTCCACTATCAGGACCGTTGAATTGACCTGCAGCGAATCCAGCGCCTTTCGGAACTCCTTGGTCTTCGGTTCTTTCACGTCGAATGCATTGACCACGATCAATTTGCCATCGGCAAACTTCGAAGCCAGCGCCGAGCGCAGCGCGCCCAGCAGCTTTTTCTTCGGGAAAGTGTAGTCGTAAGAGCGCGGCTGCGGACCATGCACCGTATAGCCATGCCGCCACAGGGGCGACCGGATCGATCCAATTCGCGCCCGGCCTGTGCCCTTCTGCTTCCAAAGTTTCTTGCCGGAACCGGATACTTCCCGGCGCGCTTTCGTCTTATGCGTTCCGGCGCGCTGCCCGGCGCGGTAATGCTTCACCGCTTCCCAGAGCAGATCCTCATTCACCGCACCGAAGATCTCATCGGCGAGGTCGAATGTCCCCACCTTCTCGCCGCTCAAATTGTGAATATCGATAGTTGCCATTGTCTTTGCTTTTCCGACCACTGGCCAGTTTGCATTTGCTTTCTGACCCCTGGCCCCTAATCCCTGTCTTAACTATTAGCCCTTCTTCGCCGCTCTCTTGGCAGCCTTCAACGGATCGACCGTAGCCGCACCCGCAAATCCACGGCGCTCTCGCGGCGGTTTCTTCGCCTTGGTGATCACAATGTAGCCGCCCTGCGGCCCAGGCACGCTGCCTTCGACCACCAGCAAATTCTCGTCCTTATCGACCCCGATCACGCGCAAATTGCGGGCCGTGACCTGCTCGTTTCCCATGTGTCCCGACATCCGCATGCCTTTGAATACACGCGACGGAAACGCCGACGATCCGATCGAACCGGTGATCTGGAACATCGAACCGTGCGACTTCGGACCACCGCCAAAGTGATGCCGCTTCACCACACCCTGAAAGCCCCGTCCCTTGCTGATTCCCACGATGTCGACAAACTTCTCGCCATCGAAGATCTCGACCAGCACGCGATCGCCAACCTTGACAGCTCCATCGCCATCTGCGGACGGTTCGATCTCGAGCGGAACCTCGCGCATGAATTTCACCGGCGGCAAATTGTTCTTCGCCAGATGTCCTTTCGCAGGCTTCGTCAGCCGCGACTCTTTCACAAACTCCACCAACCCGATCTGCGCCGCCTCGTATCCATCCTTCACAGCCGTTTTGTGCTGCGTCACCACGCAAGGGCCAGCCTGCAATACTGTGACCGGGCGGACGTCGCCCCGCGAGTCAAACAGTTGCGTCATCCCGACTTTCTTCCCCAAAATTCCCGCGACCTTCGTTGCCATTTCCTTCTCCATGCCCAGCGTGGCCTGTAGCTATTGGCTGGGGAGCAAATTTGCTCATATAACGACGGACGCCATCGTCCGTCGCGGGCAAAGCCCGCGTGTGTTCTATTTGTGTTCTTTGCCGAACGCCTTAATCTCGACGTCCACACCCGCCGGCAGATCTAGCTTCATCAATGCATCCACCGTCTGCGAGGTTGGATCGAGAATATCGAGCAGCCGCTTATGTGTGCGGATCTCGAACTGCTCCCGCGATTTCTTGTCCACGTGC
>QHVR01000504.1 GCA_003223595.1 Acidobacteriota bacterium | reverse complement strand
ATGCGGCGACCCGCAAGACTTTCCCGTGCACCACGTCGCCAACGTGATGGCTCGCGAAGAACGATTCCCAGATATCGGGCTGCAGTTGCTTCACGCCCAAGGACAGACGGCGCTTGTCAGGTTCGATGGCAAGCACAATCGCCTTCACGCGATCGCCTTTCTTCAAAACTTCAGACGGATGCTTCACGCGCTTGGTCCAGCTCAGATTGCTCACGTGAACCAAACCATCGATGCCGTCT
>QHVR01000503.1 GCA_003223595.1 Acidobacteriota bacterium | reverse complement strand
TGATCGCCGACGTTAACGAGATCCTTGGGATGCGTGAGCCGTCCCCAGGACATGTCGGTGATGTGGAGCAAGCCATCGAGGCCGCCGAGATCGACGAAGGCGCCGTACTCGGTCAGATTCTTGACCACCCCGGTGAGCACCGAACCTTCTTCCAGATGCTCCAGAGTTTTGGAGCGCTTCTCGGTCTGCTCGCCTTCCAGCAATTCCTTGCGCGAGACCACGATGTTGCCGCGCTTTTTGTTCAGTTTGATCACGGCCACTTCGATGGTCTGGCCCTTCATCGCATCCAGATTGCGGACGGGGCGCAGGTCCACCTGGGATCCGGGGAGAAACGCATGCGCGCCGTGGATGTCGACGGTGAGTCCACCCTTGATGCGGTCGAGCACGACAGCATGGATGGGCTTCTTCTCGTTATAAGATTTCTCGATTTCTTCCCAGGCGTGAATGCGTTGCGCCTTCTGGTGCGAGAGGTTGATGTAGCCTTCCTCGACCTAGCCCTTGCTGCGCATGACGTCAATCGAATAGCCAGGCTGGAACTTGGGCTTGCCCTCGTGGTCGAGCACTTCCGACAGCGGCAACATGCCTTCCGATTTCGCGCCAATATCCACGACCACGTGGGTGGGGGTCAGCTTCAGGACCGTACCCTTGATCACGCGATCTTCGCTGACGGCCTCTTCGGCCTCCGTGGTGAAGGTCTCGAGAGCCGAGGCGAAATCCTCGTTGGCGGCGGCTTTGTCTTCCGACGCGGACGCGCCCGCGGGGGCAGCCTGGGTCTGGGCCTGCTCGCTGGCGGATTGCTCCGGCTGCTGCTGTTCGGGAGTCGTCTGTTCGGCAGCCTGCTGTTCCGCAGCCTGCTGTTCGGCAGTCGTGGGTTCTTCTGTCATGACGTTGGAGTTGGAATCGGAGTGATGGTTGGCGGTGGTGTCGTCGAACAAGATTATGCCTCTCTGGTGATTGGATGCGGGAACTGCTCTCGGGACTGCTGGAGGAGCCGTTTGGTTGTGGTGGGCCCACCCTGGCGAGTGAGCTTGGACAATCCCAGCTGTCGGACGTTTAACAAAGAACCCGCGTCCAATGGGAACTCTTCGACTATAGCAATCGTGAGAGAACAGTGTCAAACCTAAATGCAGCGCAAGTTACAGCAATGTTTCAGGCGCGGATGAATGCGCCAAAAAGTGTCAAGTACGTTGTGCAACCCCGGACGAAGGCGTCCGGGGCTACACAATCTTGTGTAGGGCGGACGCACCTTTGTGTAGGGGCGGACGCCTTGGTCCGCCCCGCGAGCGCAGCGAGCGTGCCTCTGCGAGTGTCTCCAGCGCCCTGCAGTCATTTTGCCCGTCCCTCACCTTCTGCTACCCTGCCCTGCTATGGATTATCTCTGGACCCCGTGGCGCTACGGCTACGTCTCCGGGAGCCTGCAAACCGTCGGATGCGTCTTCTGCGAGGCTCCCAAAGAGAAGGACGATGCCAAGGCGCGCATCGTCTACCGCGGCCAGCACTGCTTCGTCATCCTGAATACTTATCCCTACACCCCCGGGCACGTCATGGTGGTGCCCTATACGCATTTAGACGAATTGCAGAAACTGCCGCGCGAAGCAGCCGACGAAATGATGGCACTATCGCAGAAGATGGAGACGGTGCTGCGCGACTTGTACCATCCCGATGGAATCAACCTGGGCATGAATATCGGCAAGGCCGCCGGGGCCGGCATCGCCGGACATATTCACATGCACGTCCTGCCCCGCTGGGTGGCCGACGCGAATTTCGTGTCCGTGGTGGGCGAGACGCGGGTGCTCCCGGAGACGCTGGAAGTCACCTGGGCGAGGATGCGGAAAGCAATGCGAGGTGAGGTTTCTGCCGGGGAGCAATCTCTCGTGAAGCCCACGGACTAAGAAGCTGTCGAGCTTCACTCGACCGGACTGCCCAAGGGGCTCTCTCTACGCGAACCAATCCAGCCGAAGCAGTTTTATGCAGAACTTTACTGAGGCACGATGGGAGCCGACGACGATACTTCGCTGGCCAGAGCCTTCGGCCCTAGAAAAACAAATAATGCGAAGCTAGCAAGGAGAAGCGGCACTACCCGGCCGAGAGGAAATCCAAAAAAGTGCAACACCAACCCGTAGAGCGCGATCGACATGCTCAGTGCGTACGTCACGATGTAGCCAGCTTTCCATCGGGCTAGCGCTTTCGCGTCTTGCGGCTGATTTTGAAGCACCGCCTCTGCCGGGAAAACCAGGACTCGCCGCATGACAAAGACGACAATGACATCAACGACGGCCAGAAAACCCAGTCCGCGCAAAAGCACAAGATTCGGCTTGGTGGTAGCCGGAATCCGCAGGATGATAAACAAGTACATCACGACCGCTCCCGCGAGAGCGAAGCGGACGATCTGAATCAATTTGCGCGCGGCCTGCATTGATGAGTGGAGAAGCCCGATTCTAGCCTCTCCCCACCAGCTTTTCCATTTCTTTCTCATCAATCGCAGGTACTCCGAGTTCCTTCGCCTTGTCGAGCTTTGAGCCCGCATCCGAACCTGCGACAACGTAATCCGTTTTCTTGCTGACTGAGCCCGTCACCTTGCCGCCGGCATCTTCGATCATCTTTTTGGCTTCATCGCGGGTGTACTTCGCCAGCGTGCCGGTCAGGACGAAAGTTTTCCCCGCCA
>QHVR01000502.1 GCA_003223595.1 Acidobacteriota bacterium | reverse complement strand
TATTTCTTGCTTTCCGTCGCTGTTTTGGTTTACAAGGGCTAGTGCTTGGGAGCCTTCCCAGGCCAGGAGTCCCACCATGAAGCTCGCAAAATGTCTGGCTATTCTATTGGCGCTCGCGGTCAGCGTTGGATCCGCGCAGTTGCTGCTGGCGCAGGGCACAGATCTCGGCACGATTCGGGGCACAGTCACAGACCCCAGCGGCGCAGTGGTTCCAAATGCAAGAGTCGTCATCCTCGATCTTGCTACGAATACGTCACGCGAAGCGAATACGAATGCACAGGGCGAATACCAAGTCTTCGGCCTCAGGCCGGGGAGCTATAAGGTTTCCATAGGCGCACCGGGAATGGATACGCAGGACATTACCGGATTGATGCTAACCGGTAGCGATGTGCTGAGCGCCAACGCGGTATTGAAATTGTCCGGGAGCAGAGAGCAGATCGTGGTAACCGCGGAGGCCGCTGCTATCGATACTGAGGATCAGACGATCAGTGACACGATCGACAGCCGTGCGGTGATAGATCTTCCGCGCGACAGCCGAGATGTTTACTCTTTTCTTTATCTCAATCCCAACATCACGCAAGGGTCGGATGACGGAGAATTTAAGTTTCTCGGAGCCCAGAGCTACGGTGGCAATTTCACGTTGGACGGACAACGCTCAAACGGCGGAATCGCCGGCTCGCCGACTCACAGCAAGCCTTCCCTGGAAGCGGTTGCCGACATCAACGTTCTCTCGAATGATTTCAGTGCCGAGTTTGCGGGCATCTCGAATATTCGCGTTACGACAAAGCGCGGAGGCGCGGGTTATCACGGATCGGCTTTTTACAACAACAAGAATTCGGCGCTTGCTGCCTGGACTTCGCAGGACATCATCGGCAAGCAGGAATTCGCACCGTATCCCGGTCAGAGTACATACCCCAACCCGTACTTCAATCTAACCGATATCGGCGGGTCCTTCGGTGGACCGCTTCCTAAGGTAAAGAACACATGGTTCTTCACCTCCTATGAAAGAAATTGGGACCGCTCGCCAGTTCAGGTCAGGTCGAACAGTTTGCCGCATCCGACATTTTGGACTGGCGACTTTTCTTTGTTGCCTGATTCAAGCTCAAGCTCGAGCACTGCAGTGAAGCCCGATGTTCCTGCAGGTGTGACTCTCACCCCGGAAGAGATTGCCAACGACACAGTAGGAGGTCTCGGCCAGCAGTTCATTACGATTCCTTCCCGCCTGCTGAACCCCACAACCCAGGCTTTGATAAATCTGTACTTCCCGAAAATCGGTGTTGGTGCGCCCATTGACCGACGTGGGCGCATTCCCGGATACCACACGATTCTGCCCGGTCGAAGCGTCATCGATACCGGAACATTGCGCGTTGACCACGATTTCAGCGACAAGGACCGTGTGTACGTCGTCTACACCGGCTCCGGAGCGACCATCGCCAATCAATCTGTCGTGGGTGCCTATCCCGGGCTTGGGCTCAAGCAGCAAGAGCGTCGAAACAACACGGTTTCCATTTCCTACAATCGCGTTTTCAACACGAATGTCATCAACGAGATTCGCGGCGGTATCAATCGAGAAAAACTATATATACACAGCAACACGACACTCGGGGGATTCCTTTCGAGTATTGGATTCAATCAATCCGATGTCGATGCGTACGGCGCAGTAACGGGTGCGGGGGAACTAGCAACGTTCGGCCACCCGGCCGTGAGTTTCAGCAACGTCTATGCGACCTTCGCTAACGGCAACCGGGATACCGATAGGTCAGAGGACCAGAATCTCGCTACGTTCGGGGATACTCTTACTTGGGTTGTCCGGAAGCACAGCCTCAAGATGGGCGCTGATTTTGTGAAGAACAACGCTGTGGACGGCTTCGCTAAGAATCGCCAAAATGTGCGTGGCTTGACAACCTATGCCGGCTCGGGTGCAAACACATTGGTTCCGTTTCTCTTAGGACTGGGCTCTTCCAGCGTCAGCTACGTCAATTTGCCGCGACCTAACCCGATGGATGTTTACAACTGGGAAACTGGCTATTTCTTCCAGGATGACTGGAAGGTAAGCCCACGCCTCACCCTTAACTTGGGGATCCGGTATGAAGTGATCACACCCTTCATTGACAACAACGATATGTTGGTCAACTTCGATCCGAAGTTCGTTGACTCGACGACCGGTCTCAAAGGTCGCTTCATCGTCCCTTCGTCAAAAACGTTGCCGTTCCTGGATACTCGGATTGCTGACACAAGGCCAATCGTAACGGCTTCACAGTCAGGGCTAGGCATAGGGCGCGGTTTAGTTCGAACGGACAAGAACAACATCGCTCCCCGAGTTGGATTGGCGTTCCGGTTGACCGATAAGTCCTCACTTCGGGGAGGATGGGGGATGTATTTCCCAACCTCTGCCGCCCAAGGCATACGCGACCCGCTCGCCACAAATGCTTTCAACCAAAGTGTTACAAAGAGAAACGCTGATGCATCTGGTAATCCAACCCCTTTTGCAGGTTGGCCAGGATTCAATCACGGATTCAGTCCCCTCACCGGCGGTACGGTCAGATCGGGCTTCGGTGGCATTCCGTCCATCAACCCTGTTCCCGCTGGCTTACAGCAGCCCCGCATTCAGCAGTACAACGCAACTTTCGAACGTGAGGTGATGCGAGATACATCGATTCGCTTCTCCTATCTTGGAAGTAGCATGAGTGGACTCATTGCGGGCGTCGACTTGAACGAAATCGCACCAAGTGACGTGCCGTTTGGTACCACAATCGGTGATGGTGCTACGCCCTGTGATCCAATCAACAATGGAGACTGCGACTATTCACCCGCGGACCTTGCACGTCAACCACTTCCCGGTCTGGGGGACTACCTGGCGAACTACGGAAACTTTGGGCACGGACGCAGCAATGCATTCCAGGCCCAGTTCGAGCGCCGCTATTCGCATGGTTTGTTGTTGAACTTCGCTTATACCTATGCTGATCAGAGGACGACCGCTCTAGATTGGGGCAACTCTAGTCTAGGTGGTCTGGCGTGGAATCCTTTTGATCCCAATCGCGACTATGGACAGGACTCGTGGATCCCGAAAAATAGGATTGTGGCTTATGGAGTTTGGGATTTGCCGGTGGGGAGAGGTAGGACCTACGGATCCGGCTTCTCTGGCTGGGCAGACGCGTTCATCGGAGGATGGCAGACCAGTTTCAACATGTTCGCTAAAACAGGAACAGCTTTCACTCCTTTTTGGATTTGCGACAACTGTGGCCCGGTGGCCCTGGGTAATATCGGCGTTGCATCAGTGGATGCTGTTGGAGACTTCAACGGTCCGTCGTACCGACCTGTCGTGATCGGCGACGTAAATCACAGAAATGGTAATCAGATCTGGGACCCCACTGCTTTCGAACTTCCCCCGGTTGGAGCCGACGTACTAAGCAATCCCAATCTAGCCAAGCGCAATCTTTTGTACGGGCCTGGGACCTGGGGAGTGAATCTAGGTCTTCACAAAGACTTCCACTTCGGAGAGCGTGTGATAGCAACGTTGGGCGCTGATGTCCAGAATATCTTCAATCATCGTCTATTCTCTCCGAACGCGGACGATGGAGGAGGCGGCGGCTCGTTTGCAAATTTGGGCGATTTTTCCGTCGCTGTTGATCCAGCAACCTTCAAACCTTATATCCCGGCTGATCAGGTCAACCTCAATGACGATTTCGGTCGCCTGCTAACTACTTACACCCAGGAAGGTGTGGACAGCCGTCGCACGGTGCGCT
>QHVR01000121.1 GCA_003223595.1 Acidobacteriota bacterium | reverse complement strand
TCGGCGAAGTTCTCGGGCACTGCCGCGTGGTCGCCAAGATAGGCGAAGGGGGCATGGGCGTTGTATATCGCGCCTACGATGAAGTCCTCCATCGCGACGTGGCGGTCAAAGTTGTCAAGAAGGATGCAACCCTGGATACATCCAGCCGGCAGAATTTGCTGCAGGAGGCTCGCGCTTCCTCCTCCCTGGCTCATCCCAATATCTGCACGATTTATGACGTAGGCGAGATTGGCGGCGACCTGTACATCGTCATGGAACTGGTCGAAGGCAAGTCCCTCCACGGCCTGGCCGGAGAGATGGGACTCGCTCCGGAAACGGTTCTGCGCTATGGAGTTCAGATAGCGAGCGCGCTGGCTCGGGCGCATGATCGAGGCATCGTCCACCGGGACCTCAAAACAGCCAACATTGTGGTTACGCCGGAAGGCCTGGTGAAAGTCCTTGATTTCGGATTGGCCAAGCGGGTTGGCGGCGGCATCCTGGAGGCCCCGACTCTCTCTTTTTCCACCGTGCAGGGCGCCTCCAGCGTAAGCGGCACCCTGCCCTACATGCCTCCGGAAGTGCTGCGTGGCGATGCCGCAGACGCCCGTAGTGACCTGTGGGCGCTCGGCGTCGTTCTCTACGAAGCCGCTTCTGGTCGCCTGCCATTCGGTGGACGGACCGGCTTTGAAATCAGCGCCGCCATCATGCGCGAGATTCCCAGCCCTCTCGGGCCGCCTGTACCGCCGGGCTTATGGGCAATCATCCAACGATGCCTGGCCAAAGAACCCATGCAGCGCTACCAGCGCGCGACAGAGGTTCAGGCAGCTTTGGAAGCGGTTCAGTCCGGGGGGTTTACGTTCCCCGAAGCAGCCGAAGACAGAACTGCGGGCCCACCGCGTACGACTACGATGCATAGCATCCGGCACGTTCGGATCAAGAAAAAAGACTTTGTCGTGCTTGTGGGTACCAACAAAGGAGCTTTCATTCTTCGTTCCAATGCACAGCGCCGTCGTTGGGACGTCGGCGGCCCCTACTTCCATGGTCATTCCGTGTACGCGATGGCCTATGATGGCCGCGGGGATCAGCGCCGTATCTGGGCTTCAACCTCTAGCTTCTGGGGTACGCTCCTGCGCTCCAGCGATGATTTCGGAAAAAGCTGGACCAATCCGCAGGAAGCTCCGATCCGTTTCCCAGCCGATACCGGTACGTCCCTGAAAAATATATGGCAGATTACTCTCGGTCCGGCCGACGAACCTAACCGGCTCTATTGCGGAGTAGAACCTGCTGCTCTGTTCGAAACCCGGGACGCAGGCGAAAACTGGTCGCTGGTGCGTGGACTCTTTGATCATCCGCATCGCCCCCGCTGGCTGCCGGGCAACGGGGGCCTGGCTCTACATACGATTGTGCTCGACCCATCGAACCAGGCGCGAATGTACGTTGGCATCTCTTCCGGAGGCGTCTACCGCACTGAAGATGGCGGACAGAGCTGGACGCCGCAGAACCGGGGGATCCGTGCTCTGTTTATGCCTGAGAAGTATCCCGAGTTCGGGCAATGCGTCCACAAAATTGCGTTGCATCCCGCGCGCCCAAACCGTCTCTTTCTGCAGAATCACTGGGGACTTTACCGCTCAGATGACTGTGGTGAGCATTGGACCGACATCGCCAACGGCGTTCCGTCGGATTTTGGCTTCCCGGTCGTGATCCACCCACGAGATCCGGATTGTGTTTATGCCGTCCCGGTCGAATCGGAAGAGTTTCGCTGTGTGTGCGACGGGCGGTTGCGAGTGTATCGGACGCGGAATGCGGGAGCGTC
Source organism: Acidobacteriota bacterium (assembly GCA_003223595.1). Lineage (GTDB taxonomy): Bacteria > Acidobacteriota > Terriglobia > Terriglobales > Acidobacteriaceae > Sulfotelmatobacter. The sequence continues at coordinate 22,975 of QHVR01000121.1, read as the reverse complement.
ATGGGAGCCGCTGATGCGGGGCCTGCCGCAAAAGCAAGCCTACGAAACCGTATTGCGTGATGCCATGACAACCGATTCACTGGATCCGGTCGGAATCTATTTCGGGACGCGCAGCGGACAACTCTTCGGCTCCAACGACGAGGGCAAGAACTGGAACAGAATCCTTGGGGGCTTACCTTCCATTCTGTGTGTGCGATGCGCTGTCGTGGAAGACGAAGGGCTTGGGAATGTGTTTCCGGCCAGCTCGAAAACGCTGAAACCAGTTTCAAGGAAATCGAATCCCTCTCATAGGTCCACCGGGCGAAAGCCTGATAAGCGATGACTGTAACGTTTCACATCCCTGCGGCCTTGCGCGAATTTACCAGTGGACGGAGTGAGGTCACACTGGAACGCTCAGGCGAGAGCGTTGCCGAAGCACTTTCCGCACTTTGGAATGCCTATCCGGGGGTCCGGGATCGAGTACTCAATGAGCAGGATCAAGTCCGCCAGCACATCAACATCTTCGTGGGCAATGAGAACATCCGCTACACCGGCGGACTCACGACGCGCGTGCCCAATGATTCGGAGATCTCCATCGTGCCCGCAGTGAGTGGCGGACAATAACTGCTGCGGAACCACATAGCGAGGGCGCGTTGCAATCCGATGTGTTCCTCTGCGACCTCTGCTTATTAGCTTTTTGCACCACAGGGGACACAGAGGATCACAGGGGAAATCAGGGCAAAGATGCACCGAGCCACATTATCGCCCCATAAACTCCACGAGCCTGTCGACTCCCGCAATGAAATCGTCGGGAGCGGTAATCAGGCTCAACACCAGGTAACCGTCGCTGGGAAAATCATAGAAGTGCCCAGGATGCACAAGCACCGATTTGTCCCGCACCAGCTCGATTGCCAGTTCCTCATCCGAGCGCGTCACCGGCACTCGCAAAACGGCGTACCACCCGCCTTCGAGCGAAAGCCTCTGACAAGCTTTCGCTGGCGCGAGTTGCCGGTCCAGTTCGGCCAAATTTGATTTCACGCGGGCGCGAAGTTGCCGCTGAATGGCGTGTCTCTGCTCCAGCAAGACAGGGATTGCCCACTGCACTGGCGCATTCATGGACAAGTACGTGTCCGCAATAACCTCCAGCCGCTCCATGGCCGCGTTCACCTGATTTGCAGGGCCGCTGGTGACCAGCCACGCAACTTTCATCTGGGGCAACGCTGAGATTTTTGAAAGTCCGCTCAGCGTGAAGGTCAGCACATCGGGATTCCCGGCAAAGCTCGCGTGCGGCGAATTGTCCAGGGGGTAATCCAGGAAGACTTCATCCACAATCAGCGCGAGGCCATGCTGCGCGCAGAATTTGTTGAGAGGCTCAAATTCACTCTCGTGCACGTATGATCCTGTCGGATTGTTGGGGTGCACGACGACTACTCCTCTGGTGCGAGGAGTAACCGCCTTCTGCAGAGAATGGAAGTCCATCTGCCATCCGTGGTCATAAATTAACGGATACGGGATCAGCTTGACGTCCTGCAGATCTGCCAGGAACTCAAACAACGGATAGCTCGGCTTCGGCACCAGGAGCTCGTCTGCGGCGTTGCAGAGAAGCCGAAAAATGTAGGAATACCCCTCGCTCGTGCTGCTGGTTAGGATAATGCGCTCTGGATCGAGAGGGTGGATTCCATGCGCGGCGCGATAATACGCCGCGACTTCTTGCCTGGCGGAACGTAAGCCTTTGGCCTGCGGATCGTAGTCAAGCGCCTGAGGCGAAGCGAGCGACTGCAGAATAGCGTGCGAATTGAATTCGAGACCGACTCGCGTCGGATTGGAAGCACTTAAGTCCAGCAATCTTCTGCCGCTGGCCCGCACTTCCTCCACTGCTTGTGTAAACCGGTTCTGCGCCAATCGCCAGTTGGTTCGGTCAGAAAACATGTGATTTGGATTTTATGTGATTCAGCGCGACCGGCAAGTAGGGGAAAAAGAAAAGCGTCCAGCGAGGACGCCTTTGACCTTCAAATTACTCAATTACAAAACTACCCAATCCGCATCATTCTCGCGGCTTGCGCATTTCACTCTGCGCCAGTTCCCGGCTGATCATGGGCGTGGTCTCCTGCAGGCTGGGCCAGTCGCGAATACCTATCGCCGGGCACATGAGGCCCTTGTCGCTTGGGCGGAGCAACTGCCGGAGGGTCTGCACTCCATAGAACAGTCCCTGCCCCGAGTTTGCCGCAACGATCAAGTGCGACTTGTCGGAAAACAGCAAATAACCGTCCTCTCCAACCTCGGCGTCCGCCTTCAGGCCATTTCGTGCCAGGAAGCTTCGTACACGCTCATCCTGCAACCGGGCTAGCACGATGGCTCCGCCCTCAGCCTTGGCCGCAGCCTTCATCCCCGCGATGTTGAGCCTGAGGCCGGATTGGTCCAGAACTTCTTCAGCCAAAGTTTCCGCCGCGATGCGGTCCTCGGCTTGGTGACCTAGCTGCACAAAAATCTTCGTGTGCGGACCCACCTGGAATGCGCCACTGCCTAGTTGCACTTCTTTGGGCGCAGGCTCCAGTCTGATGTCCTTACCGCGCGGCGCATCCAAGCCCAGCAGCGCCGGGGTGCACATCATCGCACATGCCAAAATTCCCGAGAGTCGCTTCTTCATATGCATCCTAATAGCGGACCACATCGGTCCATTGTACCCGTGAATTTCCTTCCCCACACGCGAAGGTTGCCTATCTGAAATACAACCCCGGTCCAGCGATTTTCTCTCGGTCCTTTTTGCAATCTACGATTTAACCTGCAAACCCTTCTTTGTTCACGACATAGGGCATTTTTGTGATATCTCCCCCGTAGTTGCCTTCCAACACATCGATCAGACCCTGCACGCAGCGTCCGGCCATTCCCTTGTTCGGAAAGGCGTGTGATCCGAGCCGCGCTGGCGAAATGCGGCAATAAGCGGCAGCGGTCCGCGATGGCGGGATCGCGCAGAGGAGAATCCTCCGGGAGCGGCTCGGTTTCATAGACATCGAGGGCTGCCCCCGCAATCCAGTTCTCTCGCAGCGCACGCGCCAACGCTGCTTCATCCACAACCGGCCCCCGCGAAGTATTTACCACGTACGCGGTGGGCTTCATCAGGCTCAAAGTTCGCTCGTTGAAAAGGTGATAGGTGGGGGTGTCACTCTCTTCGTTGCGTAGCAGCGGGACATGCACGCTGACAAAATCCGCTTCTCGCAGTGCCTCTTCGAAAGGCACGTAGCGGATCCAAGGACGTTCCTTGACCAGGCCGCGCTGGTGCCGCAGATCATGGATTTCCTGAATGGTTTTCACGAATGCATCGTTCTGGTACGCGGGGTCGTAGCACAACACGTTCATGTCGAATCCCACGCACTTTTTGATGAACGCCAGCCCAATGCGCCCGGTGCCAATCACAGCCACGGTCTTCCCCGTGACCTCGTCGCCGAGAAAAGGCAGGTATGGATGCCAGAATCCCCACTGGTTGTCCCGGGTCAGGTGCTCCGCCGTCCACATTCTCCGTGCCAGCGCCCCCAACATGAAGAACGCAAACTCCGCCGTCGCTTCGGTGAGAACGTCGGCCGTATGGGTGAAAGGGACCTTGTAGCGGTTGGCATCGGCGCGATTGATGTTGTCGAAGCCCACCGCGATCTGGGCCACAACCTTCAGCGATCCCTTCCCTGCCTCGAACACCTCCGCATCGATCTGGTCGCGCAGCGTGGTAATCAGTCCATCGACGCCCGACCTGACTTTATTGAGGATGACCGCTTTCGGCGGCGCTTCCGGATGGGGATATACCTCGACCTCGTATCCGCGCTTGCGCAGAACGTCAATCGCCTCTCCGATATCGCAGGTGGCGAACACACGAAATTGCTTGTCCATGTTGGTTGAGAGGAATCTTTCTTAGAAGTCGATTCGAGACTCCGTGATCCGCCCACATGCAGATCACAATCCATGATACGTGAGCAAAGAATCGTCGTGCGAAACCATCCAATCCGCGGGTAAGAATCATTTCGCAGGCTTGGTGAGTCCTTGCGACTCCAACCACCAGTAGAACTCCTCCATCCAGTGATCGCTAGTCGTGCCCTGCTTCTTCATGCCGAAGCCGTGCTCTCCGGCGCGATAGATGTGAGCTTCGGGCTTGTTCCCGGCGGCGGTCAAGGCTTCGTAAAACTGCTCGATCGGCTCCCGTACTAGTCCATCATCCTGCGCCCACGCCATGAAAATGGGAGGAAGATCCGCCGGAATTTTCGGCATGACGCCAAACGGTCCTCCGTAAATCGGAGCTGCAAAATTAGGCCGCGCTGCAGGATCCGGCTGCAGCAACGCGCCGCTGGTGACCATCGCTCCCGCCGAGAAGCCGATGAATCCAACTCGATCGGCGGAAATGCCCCACTCGGCTGCGTGCTGCCGCGTTACCTTTACCGCTTGAATTCCATCCGCGATCCCGTACTTGCACACTTCATCGAAGTTAATTCCTTTGGGAATGCCCTCCCCTTTCTTCTCCGGGATGCGGTACTTCAATAGGAACGCGGCAATTCCCCTCTCTTGCAGCCAACGCGCCACTCCGGTGCCCTCGTGATCGATGGCTAACGCGATACAGGATCCGCCCGGCGCCACGATGATCCCAGTCCCAGTTGCCGTCGATTTATCGGGCAGATAAAGGGTGAGAGTCGGCGTGACCACGTTGAACACCACCTTCCCCATGGGGGTGTTCTCGGCGATCTTTTCGATCTGTGTCCATTGCTCCGAACCCGGCGCAACCCCAGGCCAGATGTTCACGGTCTGCGAATAGCAGCACAATCCCACAACGAGGACCAGCGCCACCGCGCCGCAAATCGGCCGAAGCACTCGGTTACGATTCATAAATGGCTCTTTGTTTCCGATTGAATAAATGCGTCAACGCGCCGTTTTGCCTCTGCCGGTTAACTCTTGAATCAGCTTGACCTCGGCCTCGCGGTACGGCCTACCGTCGGAATGAAACACCTCGTGGAACCACACCGTGGGTTCATCCAGAATGTACGGATGTCGCCAGGAATCCCACGGATAATAGGTTTGTGTTTTACCGGCTACCAAGCCCCAGTTGATCGCTCCCACCTTGTACTTCTTGGCCAGGGGTAAGGTCGTATCGAATGTGCTACCCGCTCCCCTTGCCATGTATTCGGTGCAAATCAAGGGACGATGAAAGCGCTGCAAAAAAACTACTTCCTCGTCGAAACGTTCCGGCCAGCTGTAATTGTGAAACGTGATCACATCGGAGTTGTCCAATTGGATCTGTTGCATGTGCGTCAGGGCTGAGCCATTGCTGAAATTGATGTCCCACACCCCGCTCGTGAGTGGCTGCGAGGGATGCGCCTCCCGCGCCCACTGGAATACCTTGGGCAATAAGGCTTCAACCAGCTGCGCTTTGTGTGCGGGTTCCAGCTTTCCGTAGCTGCCTTCGTTGGTGTTCGAGGGCTCGTTCCATACGTCCCATCCCAGGACGCGTGGATCGTTGGCAAACGCCCCAACCACTCCAGTGACGTAGGCTTTCAGGCGCGGTTCCTGCAAAGGGTCTGTAAGAGCCGCGCTCCCCGGCGACTGCACCCATCCCGAGTTGTGCACTCCGGGGATGGGCGGATGCTGTAATCCGAGCCTCGGCTGTGGGTCCCAGCATGAATCGAATAGCACAAACAGCGGCTTGATGTGGTGTCGCGCGGCGATCTCAAGAAACTGATCAATGCGCTGCTTGAATCCCGCGGGACTTTCCTGCCACACAAGGTCGTGCAGGAAGACTCGCATCGTATTCATGCCGATTTCTTCCGCCCAGCCCAGCTCCTTGTCGATCTGCGCTGCATTGAAGCTCTGAGCCTGCCACATCTCCAACTCATTGATGGCATCGTTCGGAATGTAATTGCTGCCCACCAGCCATGGCTGTTGCTCATACCAGGTGGCCGCTTTCTCAGTGCTCCAGGGCGCGGTTTGCGCAACCAGAATTCCTGGAAGAACAAAGACCAGCACTCCCCAGCTGACAAGTGCCTGAAATTTTCTTGCTCCAAACATGCATTCACCCCGCCAGCAAAAATAACTCGCCTGCAACCAGATCCATGAAACTGCGGTTGCGCGTTGCGCGCACCACCTTAGCATACCGGGTTAGGTTGCACCGTAAGCTAGCCTGATCCTTTTAGAAACCCGGTATTCTAAACTCGATCCACGAGAGGCGCCGAAGAGGCCGGGGGAAGAAATTGCTGCTGATTGGCTTTGAACTGCTAACGGGGAAAGTGATGGCGGACAGGTTGAAATCTCGCTGGAGGCGTTTCAGAACGATAGCCGCTATAGGCTGTGCTCTGCTGTTTCTCAGTCCCTCCCCGCTTCACGGGCAGAGTTCCCCTCAGAATCTGCGGAACGTTTCATCAACGGGGCAGTCGACGGTAGTGGACTCAGCAGACCACCGAGAGTCGCCGCTAGATCCGGCGAAGCCGGACAAGTCAGCTGACCAGCAGCCGACCGCGATAACTGCAAGTGGAAATCCGAATTCCATCACCAACGGACCCCACGATTGGGTCCATCGCTGGCTGCGCAAGGTCGATCAAGCCCGTTCTGAGCAGCCGCATTATGCTGCCCCTCTGATCACCACTCATCCCTTATTAGTCCAACAATTCCGCTTCGACACTTACTACCAGTCCGCACGCAACGGCGTCGCCACTGACGTGTACGGCTCAGGCAAAGGGCTGGAAATCATTCCCAACACGCGGATGGAAGTGCAGGTCGGCATCCCGCCTTATTATTTTCGTCACGCGCCCAACATCCCTGACGGATTTGGCGATGTCTCCATCTTTCTCAAATTCCGGGTCGCTTCCGCCCCGGAGGGTAAAGGTGGATATTTCGTAGGGTTTTTTCTTGGAGGCTCGTTCCCCTCGGCACAGTCGCCCAACGGGCTGGGACACACCGTCTGGTCACCGATGCTAGCAGCCGCCAAGCGTTGGAAGTTCTTCGACTGGCAGACGAACCTCGGCGGCATCCTTCCCCAGAGCGGGACCCCGGTTCTCGGGCGGCAGATCGTGTTCAACAATACTTTCCAGTTCAATGTGGCGCGGAAATTCTGGCCCGAGGTGGAGAACAACACGACTTTTTATATCGACGGCCCGCATTCCGGGAGTTACCAAAACTTCATCACTCCCGGTCTCATCGTAGGCCCGTTTCCGCTTGCGGAGCGCTTACATTTCATGTTTGGGGGCGGAGTACAGATCGCCACCGGCCAGTTTTATACCTACAACCACCGGTGGATCTGGACGATCCGCTTCCCATTCTGAGTTCGAGGCGGATGCCAGCAGGCCCCTCCAGAACGTGCTGCGGGCGCTGTGCTCGCCATCAGCGGCGTTCCGAGCGGAATCTGATGTATGCTTTCCGTTCGCGCGCTCTTGCGATCGGGATGATTTTCGGGCAAGCTTCATTCCATCCTGGGCCGCTGCCACCTGATGGCGTGCACCAGTCCCGAACGCCCGTATTGAGGATAGCTAAGCACAGTGTTGACGATCAGATCGGTTCGTCTGCGGCAATTCGCGGTGTGGTTACTCAGCGTCGTAGGGTGCGGCGCAATTCACGGCGTGGCTCAACAACCGGGCAAACTGCCGGACAAGCCGCTGACTCTCGACCAGGCCATCGATTTCGCTCTTGCTAACTATCCGGCAGTGCGAGCCTCCATACAACGCGCGAATGCGTCGCGGGAAGCTGTGAGTCTCTCCCGCACTGCCTATCTGCCGCGCACGGACTTGCTGTGGCAATTCAATCGTGGCACACGAAACAATATTTTCGGGTTGCTCTTGCCGCAATCGGTGGTCCCTCCTATTTCCGGGCCGGTTCTGCCCGGCACCTCCGATAGAGGTGTGTGGGGGAGCGCTGGCGGAATCCTGCTCTCCTGGGAGCCATTTGATTTCGGCTATCGGGGCGCTAACGTAGACGTCGCCAAGGCTGGCCAAAACCGCGCCAACGCCGAACTTTCCCTCACCAGGCTTGATGTTGCCGCCGCCGTAGCCGATTCGTTCCTGGCGCTGGCGGCAGCCGAACAACAGGTAAACGCCGCCCAAGCTGACGTAGACCGCAGACAGGTGCTGGCGACCTCAGTGCATACCTTGGTCAATCAGGAGTTGCGCCCCGGTGCCGATGCTTCCCGTGCCGACGCCGAACTCTCCGCCGCCAAGATCCAATTGATTCGTGCGCAGCAGGTCCAACGCGAGAACGAGGCCATCTTCACTCAGTTGCTGGGAATTGCAGGCGATCATGTGGGGATTGATCCGACTTCCCTGCTGCACGAGGCAGCGGTGCCGGGTATCGGGTCTTTTTCGTTGACCAATCATCCCGCCGCGCTGGTGGCAAATTCCAACCTCTTCGAGGCTCGAGCCCGAGAAAACGTCCTGAGCAAATCCTATTTCCCGCGCTTCAACCTTCAGGGCTCATTCTACGGACGAGGCAGCGGGGCCAACCCTGACGGCTCCTTTGGCACCGGCACTGATGGACTGAATCTCATGCGACGCAACTGGGCGGTTGGCCTGACTGCCACATTTTCCGTTCTTGATTTTCCCTCGCTGCACCTCAAAAAGGAGATTGAAAAAGCCAACGAGCGCGCCCAGGAAGCGGAATATCAACGCACCTTGCAGAATCTCACTGCCCAAAGTGAAAGAGCCAAAGCGGCCTACGATAGCGCAGTATTGATCAGCCAAAACACTCCTATCGAATTGCAGGCGGCGCAACTGGGGGAGACGCAAGCCACTGCGCGATACAAAGCCGGGTTGGCGCCCATTGTGGAGGTTGCCGAAGCGCAACGTCTTCTCTTGCAAGCCGAAATCGAAGACAATCTGGCGCGCTTGACGGTGTGGCGCGCCACACTAGGTCAGGCCCTCGCGCAAGGCGATCTCCAGCCGTTTCTTGACCTGGTACGAAAGGCTCCCGGAGGAGGTCACTGAAATGTGGCTGATCCGGGCAGCCCTTCGGCGTCCATTCACAGTTCTGGTCGCGGTGATTGCCGTGGGATTACTGGCGGTGCTCGCATTGTTGCGAATGCCGGTGGATATTTTCCCCAATCTGAATCTGCCCGTCATCTACGTGGCCCAGCCGTATGGGGGAATGTCGCCCGCGCAGATGGAAGGCTATCTCGTTTACTACTACGAGTATCACTTCCTTTACATCACAGGCATTGAGAGCGTGGAGTCGAAGTCCATCCAAAATGTCGGGCTTCTCAAGCTCACGTTTCATCCGGGCACGGACATGGCACAGGCGCTCGCCCAGACCATCTCCTATGTGGATCGCGCACGCGCCTTCATGCCTGCGGGAACGGTGCCTCCATTTGTGATGCGCTTCGACGCCGGAAGCGTCCCCGTCGGCTATCTCGTTTTCTCCAGCCAGACTCGTGGGCTGGGGGAGATTCAGGACCTCGCCCTGAACCGAGTGCGGCCCCTTTTTGCAACGCTCCCCGGCGTATCCGCTCCGCCCCCTTTTGGGGGAAACCAGCGCACCATCGTGATCACCGTGGATCCGGACCGCTTGCGCGCGTATCACATGTCGCCGGAGGAGGTGGTCCGGGCCGTCAACTCGGGCAACATCATCATGCCGGCTGGCACCATTCGCACCGGCGACCTGCAGCCGATGGTGCCCATCAATTCCGTTGTCACCAGCATTCAGGACCTCGGACAGTTGCCGATTCGCGTGGGTTCCGGGCCCACGGTATTTTTGAGAGACATTGGTAATGTGGCCGACTCCACCGACGTGCTGACCGGATACGCTCTGGTGAATGGGCGTCGTGCGATTTACCTGTCGGTCACAAAACGCGCAGATGCCTCCACCGTCGCGGTGGTCAACGAGGTCAAAAACAACACTGCGCGTTTTCGCTCCCTCATTCCCGAAGACATCAAGATCAGTTATGAATTTGATCAGTCCGCGTACGTAAAGAACGCGCTCAACTCGCTGCTGCGGGAAGGCATTCTCGGCGCCCTGCTGACCGGACTCATGGTGCTGCTGTTTTTGCGCGATCTGCGCAGTTCAGCCATTGTTGTGACTACCATTCCGTTCGCCTTGCTGACGGCCGTGGTGGCGCTCTGGGGTGCGGGCCAGACCATCAACACTATGACGTTGGGTGGCCTGGCGCTGGCGGTAGGAATCCTGGTGGATGAAGCTACCGTGGCAATCGAGAATATTCACACTCATCTCGCTCAAGGTGTCCCACATGCCAAAGCTGTTTTGGATGCGAGCCATGAGGTGGTGATTCCCCGGCTCTTGGCGATGCTGTGTGTGTTATCGGTCTTCGTACCTTCCTTCTTCATGACTGGCATCGCGCGCAGCCTCTTCGTTCCTTTGTCCCTCGCGGTCGGATTCGCCATGGCAGCGTCGTACTTCCTTTCCAGTTCGCTCGTTCCAGTGATGTCTACGTGGATTCTCCGCGAGCAACCGCATGCTGAAACGACTGCTGAATCGCGACTGAGTCAGTGGCGTGATCGGCTGGGCCGCGTGTTAGAGAAATTCACCCGACGCTCCAAAACCGTGCTGCTCGTGTACCTGGCTGTAACGATCGCGATCATCGTGCTGCTGGGTCCGCTACTGGGCCGAGAAATATTCCCCACCGTGAATGCAGGACAGTTTCAACTCCGTTTCCGCGCGCCGACCGGCACCCGCGTGGGAGCTACTGAAGTCATGGCGCTGCAAGTCTTGGACGAAATTCAGAAGACTGCGGGCTCCGATCAGGTCGCAATTACGTTGGGCTACGTGGGGACGCAACCGCCTGCCTATCCGATCAATACGATTTTCCTCTGGACTAGCGGTCCGCAGGAAGCCGTGCTGCGAGTCGCGCTCAGGCCCGGCTCGCGACTATCGCTCGGCAAGCTCGAAGAACATCTGCGCCAGACTCTCACCGCAAAATTTCCGGGATCGCACTTCTCTTTCACTGCGGGCGACATCGTGAGCCAGATCATGAACTTTGGCGCTCCCACTCCCATCGAAGTAGCGGTCACGGGACCAAGTCTTCAGGATGATCGTGGATATGCTGAAAAGCTTCGTTCCGAACTCGCCAAAATTTCTGCCCTTCGCGACCTGCAATTCGAGCAGCCTTTGGATTATCCCAGCGTCGAGGTAAACGTTAATCGCGAGCTTGCAGGTCAGATGGGCGTGAGCGTGGAGCAAGTGGGACGATCCCTAGTTGCCGCAACATCTTCCAGCCGATTTGTGGCTCCGAACTACTGGGCCGATCCGAAATCGGGCATCGCGTACCAGGTGCAGATTCAATTGCCTCAGTCCAGGCTAGCTTCCATCCAGGATGTCGAAAGTATTCCTGTGACCCGCAGTGACAGCCTTCATCCCTTGCTGGGCGACGTAGCCCAGGTCAGGAACAGCACCATGGTGGGGGAGTATGACCGGTTTAACGGTTCGAGAATGATTACCATCTCGGCAAACGTGGCGAATGAAGATTTGGGCCGCGTGGCGAAAAAGGTGGATAAAGCGCTCCACGACGCAGGCGCGCCCCCTCGCGGCGTAAGCGTGCGCGTTCGTGGACAGATTGCCCCTATGCGCGACACTTTTGGCAATCTGGCGGTCGGGCTGGCAGTCGCCATCCTGGTCATTTTTCTTCTGCTATCGGCGAATTTTCAGTCGATGCGCCTTGCTCTCATCGTGCTGGCGACGGTTCCTGCGGTCATCGCCGGTGTAATCTTGATCCTCCTGATCACGGGCACAACTTTGAATATTCAGTCCTTCATGGGCGCAATCATGGCGATCGGAGTGGCGGTCGCGAACGCCATCCTGCTGGTCACGTTTGCCGAGCAAACCAGACGCGCCGGGAAACCCTCGATCGAAGCCGCCATTCATGGCGCCCAGACTCGAGTGCGACCGATTCTCATGACCAGCTCTGCCATGGTTGTCGGGATGATTCCCATGGCGATTGCGTTCGGGTCAGGCGCGGAGCAGAGCGCTCCCCTGGGCCGCGCCGTGATCGGCGGGCTAATCGCCGCGACCGTCACCAGTCTCCTCATCGTGCCCTCGGTATTTTCCCTAGTGCAGAAGAATGCTGGCACGGACTCACCGTCATTGGACCCGGAAGATCCCGGCAGCCGTTTTGCCCGAGCAACAAGCTCGGATCGAGAAGCAGGAGGTGAGAGATGAAGTTGTCATGGCTCTTCCTTCCCTGTGCCCTGCTGCTGAGCTCTTGTGGTCAAGACGACAAATCCAGCGCAAAAGCGGCGAACGCTCAAGCCGCTCCAAACATTGAGGTGGCCAAGGTCACCGCTCAGAAACTCTCGATCACCGTTCACCTGCCGGGAGAAATTGAGCCGTACGAAGCGGTTGCCATTTTCCCTAGGGTGACCGGGTTCGTGAAGTCGATCACAGTAGATCGCGGTTCGCATGTAAGAGCCGGACAGCTGATGGCGCAACTCGAGGCGCCGGAATTGGTGGCGCAGCGCTCCGAAGCGCAGTCGAAGCTTCAGGGCGCCAAAGCCCAATTGGCTGCTGCAGAAGCTAAGGTCGCCTCCGATGAGAGCACTTACGAACATTTGAAAGCCGCTGCCGCTACTCCTGGGGTAGTAGCGGGCAACGACTTATTTGTCGCCCAGAAGACTTCCGAAGCAGACCGGGCCCAAGTGCAATCGCAACAGCAGAACGTGGAGGCAGCCCAGCAAGCTCTGCAAGCGGTCACTGAAACTGAGGCGTACTTGCAGGTGAAAGCGCCTTTCGACGGCATCGTGATCGAACGAAATGTGCATCCGGGAGCGCTCGTCGGTCCAGGTGGCGCTGCCTCAGCGGCCAACCCAATGCTACGCATCGAGACGCTCTCGCGCCTTCGCGTGGTCGTGCCAGTTCCTGAAAACTACGCCGCAGGTGTCCCGGAACGCATGAAGGTCGACTTCACCGTTCCGGCTTTCCCCGGACGCATCTTTCACGGAATCATTGCCCGCATCTCTCATGCTGTCGACGTGAAGACTCGTACCATGCCGGTCGAGTTGGAAGCCACGAACCCTCACGCGGAGCTATCGCCCGGAACCTTCGCGGAGGTTTTGTGGCCGGTCCGCCGCAACTACCCGACTCTCTTTGTTCCGACTTCCGCAGTCGCGACCACACTGGAGCATGTGTTCGTGGTGCGCATCCGCGATGGAAAAGCGGAATGGGTCGATGTCAAAACCGGAGCGACTGTCGAGAAAATGTCGGAAGTATTTGGGGATCTGCATGAAGGCGATACCGTTGCCGCCAGGGGCACGGACGAGTTGCGCCCGGGCACCGCCGTTTCCGTTCAGACTAGCTCCAAATAATAGCTTCTGGTCTCCACGGGAGTTATTCAGAACTCGAGGTGCGGAGCATTCGCCGACGCTTCCGCTGCGGGAAGCTTTACCAGGTACTGTAGGCTGTGCCGTCGCCCGCGGTCTGGCTGGAGGCGGAGTGGACGTCGGTGATACCGGGCTCCTGCTGGTCCACTGCCATCATGACGTCCTCCTGCACGACCTCCCAGTTGGGCTGCCGCGTCATGGGATCTGGAGGGATTTGCCGAAGGTAGCCTCCTGTAACCAGATCATCGAGGGATTGTGGAGCTTTCTGCTTGTCGAGCGTGTATTGCGAGATGACCGACCGCAGCGTGGCCAAGTTCGATCGCAGCACCGACTCACGGGCTTGCACGATCGTCTGGTTGTAAACCGGCATGGCAATTGACACCAGGATCATGATGATGAAGATCACGATCATCAACTCCAGGAGCGTGAATCCGCGCGCGCCTTTCTGCTTTGCGCGTGCCAGGGCGCGTGCCCTTGCAGGGCTGCACCACAGCCGGTTGTTCATCACTTCTGCCCGCATTTACCAGTCCTTGTACTTCGTGCCGTCGAGCCCCGTGCCTTCCGCTTTGGTGTGCACGTCGAAAACATTCTGGCCACCCCAGGAGTCGGAGTCAACATCGTCCTGCATGGAACGCAGCCCCCATTCCTTGCTGTGGGTCATGGGGTCCGTAGGGATAGAACGCAGAAAACGGTATTTCTTGCCGGCTTGGCCCTCGACACCTTTGACCAGGGTGTCCAAATCGGGGGGATAGCCCATGCTGTCGACCTTGATTTGAAAGACCTGGCGATCGGCGGCATCCTTGTAACGGTCAATCGCGTCCCGCATCTCCCAAAGAGCTTCCCGAAGCTGCTTTTCCTTTTCCCGCTGAATGGTCACCCGCGCAAGCGGCAAAGCCATCATGGTAAGGATCGCCAGAATCGTGGTGGCGACCATCAGTTCGATGAGCGTGAAGCCGGCGTGAGTGCGGTGGTGGACCCTAGAAAAAATCATGTGTTTGGCCCGCACGGGGCGTGAGCGAAGAGAGTGTTGGTCGTTCTACCTTTCTGCCCGGATTAGAGGCATAGCGAGCTACGCCTCTGCCGGGGCGTACCTAAACGGCTCACTGCACCGTGACTGCCGCTTGCGCACCGTTCACGGTGATTGCCTGCAGTCCCGGATCGCGGGCCCCTCCTCTTGTGATCGTCAGGGGAGTCTGTCCGGTTGCCTTAGCTTCAAACGTCATCGTCACTACCGCGCCCTGGCCGGAGACTCCTCCCGCCCCTGGGGGACGAGTGGCGGTAATCTGCGACTGTCCGAGTGCTTCGTCTTCGCGATGGACCAGCGCGACAGCTTGCCCGTCCTGCGAGAGGAATCCGCCGTTGGAAACGTTCACCAGTTGCAGGATCTTGGGATCGTAGTTCAGTTGCACGGGGACGGAATAAACGTTCTGTCCGCCGGAAATCAGCAAGTTGACGGCGAAGGTGTTCCCTTTCGTCGCCTGTACAGTGGGCGGGTCAAACAGGAAACTGGCCGCGGGAGTCGACGACTGACCCGGATTGTTTGTCCGTGTTTGCGGCTGGCCGGGCGCTGTTTGATTGGCAGGAGCCGGAGCGATCGCCGGCAAAGACTGACCTGCGGGTACGGCCTGCGACTTGCTGGCCACGTGGCGCAACCCGATCGTGGTGGCAGTGCCGATATCGATGGGTCGCTGGTTGATTTCCTGCACATCGGTGGCGCGAATGATATGCGGCACGATGGCGAAGACGATCTGGTTCTCGGAATGATCCTGCGTGGTCTGGCCGAACAGGTACTTCAGAATGGGAATTT
Source organism: Acidobacteriota bacterium (assembly GCA_003223595.1). Classification (GTDB taxonomy): domain Bacteria; phylum Acidobacteriota; class Terriglobia; order Terriglobales; family Acidobacteriaceae; genus Sulfotelmatobacter. The sequence goes on along the minus strand of QHVR01000121.1, from coordinate 7,912 downwards.
GCGCCAGGCCCGGTATCCCGCTCAGCGATTTCGTCTGCTGGTCTTCCATGATTCCGCCCAACAGGTTAGCTTCGCCATCTTTCAGGCGGATCTCATGTTCGATTTTGCGCTGACCAATGATGGGTTGGCTGATGCCGCCGATGTTCTGCTGTCCAGTGACGGCGGAAACGTCCATCAGGATCTTGAGAGTGACTTCGCCATTGGCATGCACATGCGGCGTGATATCGATATTGACGCCGACATCCAGATATTGGAACAGCGTATTGACCAGCGGGTTGATACCCACCCCGCCGATGCCGGGCTGGAACGATCCAGTCGCGACCGGCACACGGTCGCCAATCTTCAGCGAAGCCTTCTGCCCGTCCAGCGCGCGAATCTGCGGATTCTGAATCAGCTTGGTGTCGCTCTGGCATTGGCGGATGGGATTGTGACTTGGAAATCAGTAGCGTTTAGATTACCCAGAGTATTGAGACTGATGCTGCCATTACTGCCATTACCTGTCGTCTGGGTGACTGTTCCGCCATTCCCGGCGTTGGTGGTGCCCGTGGTGGTCGTGGTTTGGTTGATATTTGGTTGCAGCGTTACCGTCGCACTTGTGGGGGGATTCAGGCCCAGAGTGCGCGAGCGATCTTTGCTAACCTGCATCACCGCGATGTCGACGATCACTTCCGGACGAGCCTTGTCGAGATCTTCGACAAGTTTCTGCGCCAGCGCGATCTGGTCGGGAGTGCCACGCACGACCAAGGCGTTTTGCGAAAGCAACTGCTGCACGCGCTGTACATCCAGCACGGCTCGAATCGCATTCACCACGTCCTGCAGTTCGGTGGGCTGGGAGAGATTCGTAAGATAAAAAGTTTTCAGAACACTCTGTTCCAGCTCTTTGCGCTTGGCCGGATTGTCGGTGGCGATAAAAATTGTGTTGGGAGTTACGGGGCGCCAGAAGGTCTTGGATTCCAGAGCAGTGATCTCGAGCGCGTCTTCCAGGGACACACCATTCAGGTCGACGTTAATCGGCCGGGGCGTGTAATCAGGGTCGAAGAGCACGTTGATTCCGGCCAACTGTCCCACAGTTCGGTACACGACATCCGACTTGGTGTTGAGCATCTTCAGCGTAACCGGCACATTGGAGATGGGCGTGAGTTCCACCGGACCACCAGCCTCGTGGATCTTGCGTTCCAGAGAACCCGGCACGCCGGCCGCCTGCGGCTGCGGGTTCTGCTGATCGTTGATCAGCTTCAATGTGCGCGTGATCTCCTGCTTTGCAATGAAGGACGAGGGATCGATGGCCGCAGCTTTCTGAAATTCGGCGAGCGCCTCTGGCAGCTTGCCTTCCTCGCGCAACTGCTGCCCGCGGTGCACCGCCTCGGCGCCCGCATCAAAGCGGGCATGTTCGAAGGCCGCGCGGTAGCGCAGGTCTTTGGGCTTCAACTGGTAGGCTTGGCGGAAGAAATCGAAGGCCGCTTCATATTGCTGGCGAGCCTCGGCGTCCCGTCCTTTTTCGTAGAGATCTTTAGCCTTGTCGGCGAGTAGGGGGAGGGCTGCGAGCGCAACCAGCAACACCACCAGTGCCGGTCGCGACATGCGTGTCATTCGGTGATCCTCACGGAAGAACCTCATTGTTGAAATCTCTGCGGACAAGCAGTTTTCCCGCGTAGTAACGCCGTCCCGTCAGCGGAATGGCGCGGGAAATCTACTCAAAGCACGAAAAAATTCGCGGTACGCCGATTATAGCATCGTGAATTATGACGCTCATGTGCTTGCACACGCGGGGGTTACACACTTTGGTCCTACGACTTAAGAGCAGATATGAGACGTTGCACATCAGACCTCGAATCTCGTCTCAGCCCCCCGCCTCATCGACTCGAATGCCTTTGATGGGAAGCCTCCGGTCGGACCTCGGAGCTCCGCTTCCTGCTGTTAATATTGAACTTGCGATCAACCCATGGCCCGTCAATCCACCCATCCGACCAAGCCGAATCCGGAGAAATCTCCCCGGCGTGACCCCACGGCGAGCGGGCACAGGGATGCATCTGTTAATAGGATCGCTTCACATAACTACTTCTTGCTGGAAAAATTTGAGGCGGGGGTGGCTTTAACGGGGACCGAGGTCAAGTCGATCCGCAACGGGCGGGCTAACCTTAAGGACGCGTACGGCTTAATCAAGGATGGTGAACTCTGGCTGCTGAACTGCCACATCAGCCCGTACGAACATGGCAGCTACTCCAACCACGCCGCTTTGCGCACGCGCAAGCTTCTAATGCATCGGGAGGAGATCCGTAAGCTGATCGGCAAGACGCAGCAGAAGGGGCTCACACTGATCCCCACCCGGATGTATTTTAAAGACGGTAAAGTAAAAATTGAATTGGCGCTAGCTAAGGGCAAGCAGCTCTGGGATAAGCGAGAGACCGAACGCCGCCGGACCGCGGACAAAGAGGCGCGGGAAGCGGTCGCCCGCGGCAGAGCTCGGAGTTAAGGCGGCCCTGGCACTCCGCCGGCGCAGCTGCTTTTGTGCTCGAGGGCCCCGCCATCAAGATCGTCAATCTCAAAGCGAATATGCCTTCGGTTTCGGAGGCGTTGCAGCGGCTGAAGAGCGAGCTGGCATTAGCGCACCAGCAAAAGCGCCTTGTGCTCAAGATCATTCATGGATATGGATCCAAGGGAGTTGGTGGGGATATTCGGATCGCAGTGCAGAAGCGTTTGCGAGAGATGCTGGACACCAAGGAGATTCGGGGCTGCATTTTCGGCGAAGAGTGGTCGAAGAGCTGCGATGAAGTATGGAAGCTGCTGCAGGCCCGGCCCGAGTTGAAGAGCGATGCGGATCTGGGGCGCTGCAACCGCGGAATCACGATTGTGCTGCTGTAGGTCGACGGCCAGTCTGACCTTTCAATTCCGTTGGCGAGCATGAACAATGAACCGCTTTGGTGCGGATCCAATGTAATTGAAGGGATAACAGGTGACCAGCGTCAGCTCCTCCCCAGCGTTCTGCCGAAGCACCCCCGTATCGCTTGGCTCGACCACCTCGGTGCTTTCCACTGCATATTGAAAAATCCCGGCGGCCGTTCTGAAGCTGAGCCGATCCTGAACCCGAATCTCTCGAAGTGAGCGGAAGAAAGTGTCCCGATGGGCGGCAATTCCGACATTGCCGCTCAGCCCGGGAAGAGCCGTACCCGGAATATGCCCGGCTGCGACGTCGAGAACACTAGAGTCTGCTCCCTCAAGGACAATCACTGAAACGTTGACGCGTGGAATCTCAAGACGTCCGATCATTTCTCCATGGCGAAGCGGGATGGCAGCTTCATGCGCTTGTAGAACGTCGTGCTGAGGTGACGTGCTAGCCTTGGCAATCTGCTGTTGCAGTACTCGGCTCGCGGCTTTTTGAAAGCACGCCTGGCGCAGCATCAAGTATCCCCAGCATGCAAAAGCGAGCGCGCCCGTCAGAACGAGGACGCGCCCGAAAATCTTTTGCAGTACAGGCATGCTATGACTTGCTCGTTTGGGAAACTGTGCGCCCCATCGTGCCCAGGATTGCCGATCCGCTAACCAAGAGGAGCAACCCAAGCAACGCCAGGACAAGATAGTTTCCGGACGTCTTCGGCAGCACCGCAGCGTGCGTCGGCTGAGGCGCGGTGTTCTCTGCGAGTACTTCGTACTCCGGTTCCTGCTTGGCCAAAACTGGCTCGACAGGAGGTGCGCTTAATTGCGAGACCATTGGAGCAATGGATTCGGTCACTGGCGGCACCATCGCTGGTGGCTCCGGGTTTGCTGCAGCTTCGGTGTCGGCCTCTTTGGCTGATTTGGGATATACGAAGTGGATGCCGTAATTCTCACCGGGATAGAACCAGCTACGCAATGCTTCCGGCTCGCCAGAAGGGCGTTCTTCAAAAGAGATTACTGGTTTGTCGGTTGTGAGGGCGCGGTAATCGGGAGCCGCTTCAATTGTCGCCAGAACGTGCTTCTGGTTTTGCGTGAAGATCTGGACAACGTGGCGGTCCTGGCTGTTTGCGATCTTGAACACATAGGTGCCCGCTGGCAACACTCTGCCCGGCACCTCAACGGGATTGCTAAAGGTCACAAGGGTTTGTTTGTCCCACTGGTCTGCATGAGCTATGGGCACGAGAATTGCGGCTACACACACCGCGAGCAAGTTCAACCATACAAAACTGGGTCTGCTATTCATTTTGTCTCCACCTTATTTGGAATGGTCCTGTGGCCGTGATAACGGGCTGCGCGGAACCTGCGTTCGTTCCACGGAGAAGCCTGCTTGGCTAAGGACGACGAATAACGCTTGAGGCGGGGAACAGAAGGGGACGCCAGAATTCGAAACCTGGAAAACCTAAATGCATCCCGCCGCAGCCAATATCGCAGAGAAGAGTTGCATAGCAAAGGTAACCAAGGTCTTTCGCCGGTGGGGTTGAACTTGTGAGTAAAAGGAAGAACTAGGCACAAAAGCTTTTGTGAGCGTGTAAGCAGAAGGCCAATCCGCTTTTTACCCGCGACCTAAGTCTCTTGCGCCGGGTCTGGACCGCGACCCGGTTCTGCAGGAATTTCTGCCGCAGGCTCGGGCGCGGTTGCCAGGGGAACAACGGTTGGCTCGACGGGATGTACTTCGACCACCGGAACCAGCATTCGCTGTTGCCAGTACGAGACGGCGATGCCGCGCTGCCAGAATCGCGGAATCAGCAGCAAGAGCATGATGAACTGGATCAGGAGGAACGCCCGGGTCACGCTGTTCGACGGGATGAAGCGGATCCAGACCCAAAGACCGGCAACGAGAATGATAGCCGCCGTTAAGGTCGCGAGCACATAGCTCCCCAGCAACCGGCCCAGGCTGTAAAAGGTGTGCCGGAAGCCAGCAGCAATGGATCGCCGCACGGCCCGTTGATCATTCAGAACTACGTCGCTCTCGGCTAGGTCAAACCAGATGCGCAGCGTAGTCATAATCAGAAAGATCAGGAACAAGCCAATCATCCGCAAAGTGAAAGGAAGAAGTTCGTAGGTGCTCTCTTCGGCTTTAGTGGCGATGGCTCCATTGGCCCAGAACAGAAGTCCCGCGATAATGCCCATCACAATGCCGGCAATGATCATCAGCCGGATAAAACGCCACAAGTTGCGTCCGCAGGCCCGGAAGAAATCTTCTCGCGGCAAACGATAGGTCGAACCATATCCCGCAAAAACTCCTGGCAGGAACAGCGCGGTGGCGAGAAAGAACAAGCAGGCAAGCCAAAGAGCCGGGGTGGTCACCGTGATCATCGGACCAAACTCCGGACGCGCCAACAGGTCGATCAGGGTAGCCAAATGAAATCCATCGATCAGGCGGTCGCTGTACAAACTGTGATCGAGGATGGTGTGCGCGCTTTCGCGAAACGCCGAGGTGCCCAGGATTGCCAGGAAAAGATTCAGCAGCCAGAACCAGCCGATGTAGCGCTTGTTGCCGAGCACCAGGGCCAGTCCAGCGGTGAGGATGTTGCGCTGTTTTGGCTCGTCAAAGAGTGTTTGCATGTCGTTCCTTACACCGCCCACCAGGCAAGAAGCTGGCTCGCCAATTGGGTGAGGAAGAGCCAGTAGTTTGACAGCTTGTAAGTTGGCCTGGCGTTGCCCTTAACCACAAAACTGTTATTGAACTTGTTGCGATCGAGTTGCACGGTGTGGTCGGGATCAATCTCCGCCGATACCACCTGCGCCTTCTTGAGATATCCAAAGCGAGTCCAGCGGCCTTGTCCATCCCAATGCTCGCGGATGGTTTCTCCGTTGTCGAACTTGATCTCGACTGAGATCGGCATCGTGAAGTCTTCCTTGCGATGCAGGGTCACATACGACAGGTAGAGAGTGTTGTCTTTGCCCTTCTCTGCTTTCGCGTTCTTCTTCGTTTTATCCGCTTCGTACCAGTTCGCGGGGAAGGAGTTGACGTTGAGGATCTCGTAGTCGAGCACTTGAGACCCGCAGACGGCCTGATTGAAATACCAGCGCAGATCCTTGCCCGAAACTTCCTCGATGGTCTTCAGAAAATCTTCTTTTGTGGGATGGGTGAAGCGATACTTCATGAAATAGGCATGCATGGCTTTGCTCATCGTCTCTTCGCCGATGATGCCTTCGAGGGTCAGCAGGACGGTCGCGGTTTTGCCGTAGGTGATGCCGGCGTACGAGTTAGAGCTGACGTAGTCGTACGCTTTCTGAGCCATGGCATCGCGATCGGCTACGCTTTCGTAAGTCAAGCGCTGACCCTCACGTTCGCCCAGCGTGCCCCCCCCAACCTCGAGCATGGAAGTGTTCTTGCCGAGAATTGAATCCAGGACCTTCACTTCGGTGTAACTGTTGATGCCTTCATCCATCCAGGCATCCTCAAACTCATTCGTGGCGACCATGCCATACCAGTACTGGTGCCCGAACTCGTGTTCGACGACCAGTTCCAGTAAATGGAGCCCCTGCGGTGCAAACCAACTGCTTTCGCCCGTGATGAAGGTCGGGTACTCCATTCCGCCTGCTGCGGAATCGGGTTCCGGATCGACCACGGTCAGCGTCTTGTATGGATACGGACCGTAAAACTTCTCGAAACGATCCAATGTCTCGCGAGTGATGCGCTCGTGGCGTTCGGCCTGGCTCCAGTGCGCGGGTTGCATCAGGAACCGCAGTTTGATCGGGCCCATCTGCGCCTGGTAAGTAGACTCGCGCACTTTGTAGCGCGGGCTGACGGTCCAGGCAAAATCGTGGATGTCATCGCCGTGATACGTAACCGTTTTCGTGTTATCGGCGTTATCCACGCTGCTGACTTCGACTCCGCTGCCGCCAATCACCTCGTATTTTGGAACGGTCAGCTTTACGTCGTAGACGCCAAAGTCGGCGAAGAATTCCGTGGTGTTGTGATACTGATGACAATTCCACGCTCCATGCCACCACACCCCTACTTTGGGGAACCATTGGCCACCCAGAAGAAAGTCACGCTTCCATCCGGAACGCGCCTGGGTTTCTGGAAACTTTGTGATGAAGGCGATCTTGAACTGAACATAGGCACCGGCGGGAATCGGTTTCGTGACGCGCAGATCGACTACCGTCTTATCATCATTATTGCCGTCATCCGGTGCGATGTACTGCAGGTTTTGCGTCAGGTCCCCCTGACCTATGACTTCAATGCTCTTGATGTCCTCCGACCCGTAATCTTTGGCCTCCCACTCCTGGTACCCGGTGTCGCGAGTACCCATGAGCTTGGCGTCGCGCACAAACGTCGCTTTGGGCTGAAATGCGTTCTGGTATAGATGAAAAGGAAAGTGATCGAGTGTCTGGCCAGTCAGGTTGTGGTAGGTGAGAACCTCTGTGGCATTGACCGTATGCGTGCCCGCGTCGTATTTCGCGTCAATTTCATAGTGCACGACGCGCTCCGACATTGGAGTCGGAGAGTTGATGGCCAGAGTTGTCTCGGGAATCGCGACAGAGTCAGCCGCGGACGGAGCGGCAGCAGAATGCGCTTTGGTGGCGGTTGCTGTTTGCGGGGCGGCGTTGACGGCATGCTCGGTCACTGAGCCAGCAACAATTATCGTAAGAGTGATCGTCAGCGCGGTGGTCTTCCATCCAATCAGCATGCAATCGTCACCTGACAGGGGCTGCGGCCTTGAATCATACCTGAGCCCAGAACGATCGTCATCCGCCCGACATTATTGCGCTCCTCGGAAATAGCGGATTTGGCGGAGTCCTGCACAAAGCAGATTGGGAGTACAATCTTTCGCAAAACATTGCCGGCTTGGGATCCACTGCTGTCGGCAGCCATCAAGGAGAGCTTATGGAGCCTGTTCAGCAAGGCGATGTCAGTCTTCTGCAGCATCCAGCGTCGCAGGAACTGCTTCGTTCGAAGATTCCCGCGAGGCTTGCTTATGTCTGGACCGATGGCAGTCCGCGTGTTGTGCCCATTTGGTTTCATTGG
>QHVR01000501.1:4397-5717 GCA_003223595.1 Acidobacteriota bacterium | reverse complement strand
AGAGTCGACTCATCCTTGGCGAACTCGATCGTCTCGGCGTCGGTCGAATCCAGCAGCGACTTCAACTCGTCCATCGCTTTCTTGGGCACTAGCGTCTTCATCTCACCCGAGATCCCGTCAAACTTCTCGCCAGCGCGCTCGCAATGCGCCAACCGATGCCCATCCGTCGCTACCATCGTGATCGACTCAGGCTTCAGCAGCATCAGCGCCCCGTTCAGCGTGTAGCGCGACTCTTCATTCGAGATCGCAAATCCCGTGCGCGCGATCAGTCCGCGCAAAATCTGCGCCGGAATCGAAATCACACCCGCCGTCGGAAACGCCGGCAGGCTGGGGAAGTTCGACTTCGCCATTCCCACCATCTTGGTATTCGAACGTCCGCAGCGAATGCTGACCCAGTGATTTTCCAGCAGCTTGATCGTGATATCCGCATCCGGCAGCAGCTTCACGTAGTCATGCAACTTGCGCGCCGGAATGGTGCACGAGCCTTCCTTCTTCACCTTGGCCGCACATGAAGTCCGGAGACTGAGATCCAGGTCGGTCGCGGTGATCGACAACCGGTCTCCGGCCGCCTCAAATAAATAATTGGATAGGATTGGAATCGTGGTCTTGCGCTCGACCACGCCCTGTGTGGCGGTCAATTCACGGAGCAATTCGAACTTGCTGACCGTGATCTCCATCGTCCCCGCGGCAACGGCGGCTTCCACCGGCATAAGTCCTTCTCCCCGAAAACACGGCGTCCCGTGCTACTTCTGGTACTACCTTATATCAAATGCAAAACCTATAAAACCAGCAGTAACAGTAGGCCCTGCGGAGAAGTGGAAATCTCGACCAACCCGCATGTTCTGACCATCTTCCCGGCCCACCCTTGATGTGAGTAATCGCTCCCGCCAACCTCGGAGCCCTCACTAGAACTCGCCCGCTATTCCGATTTCTGCCGCGCCTTGCACAACTTCCACATCTCATTCACAGCCAGGTACAAGGAAGACTGTATTGCAAAGTGGAAATCACCACGCCACCCGCGTCTTATCCGCCTAATTGCTCAGTCAGTCTATTGATCAGCCTGTTCAAATCTTTGTCGTTCTTGCGAACCTCTTCAATCTTCTCGACCGAGTGCAGCACCGTGGTGTGATGCTTCCCGCCGAACTGTCTTCCAATCTCCGGCAGCGACGCCTCCGTCAAATGCTTCGCCAGATACATCGCAATCTGCCGCGGATACACGATCGCCCGTGAATTGTTCTTCGCTTTGATCTCTACCAGCCGCAGCCCAAACTGCTCTGCCACCATTTTCTGGATGGATTCGATCGTGACCTTCCGCGCCTG
>QHVR01000501.1:0-4115 GCA_003223595.1 Acidobacteriota bacterium | reverse complement strand
TCGCTGGCAATCACGATCTGCTTCATCGACTCGTGCAGTGCGTTGAAGGTGTGGAAGAACTCTTCCTGTGTGCGCTCTTTCTGCGCCAGGAACTGGATGTCGTCGATGAGCAGCACATCCACGCCGCGGAACCGGTCGCGGAACGACGTCATCTTGTCGTAGCGCAGCGAGTTGATCATGTCATTGGTGAACTTCTCGCTGGACACATAGCTGATCGCTGCTTGCGGCATCCGCCGCTTGATCTCATGCCCGATGGCCTGCATGAGGTGCGTCTTGCCCATCCCCACCGGACCATACAAGAAGAGTGGGTTGTAAGCCTTCGAGGGCCGCTCCGCAACCGCCTGGCAAGCCGCATGCGCGAACTGGTTCCCGCTGCCAATGACGAACGCGTCGAAGGTGTACCGCGGATTCAATTGCGCCGCTCCATCCCAATCGAAGCGCGACTGCGAGGGAGCTCCACCAGCCGCCGACAGGCCGCCATCATGCCTTACCGGCGTCGCTGCCGGATCATCCTCCGGCGTGACGAACTTTACTTCGTTGAAGCCCAGGCCCAGAACGTCGACCGCTTCCTGAATCAAGTCCGCGTACTTATCTCCCGCGTGGCGGAACTCCACCGTGGGCACTCGCACAAACAGAACGCCGCCACTCGAGTGACTGTAGCGCGTCGGCTTCAGCCAGGTGTCGTAGGAGTGCCGGTTGATCTTTTTTTCCAGCGCATCGAGAATGCGCGCCCATGGGTTCGGCGAAATAGTGGTTGTGCCTGAGACTGACATATAAGAAGTTTTTTCACCGTGCGGCGCCCTGGCGGCTGGTAATCGAGCGCCCGTTAAGACTGCCGTGTTGGATTTCGTGGAACGCCTATTTTACTGCGGAATGTGTCCGTTTGTTCGTCACGCTGAAAAAATAACGAAGCTCACTTCGAGGACCAGTCCGGCATACTAGCACAAAAAAAATTTGTCGTAGAAAAAACTTCGGCTGGAATTTTTCCGCGCACTCCTATTCAGAACCAAGCGCAACCCCGTGTCAAGTGCCCAGTTTCTAACTGCCGCGCAGAAGGTGCACTCGAAAAAAAGCAATGAGCAGTGAGCAATGAGCACGCAGCGATGAATTGCTCGCTCACAGCTCATCGCTCATCGCTCACGGCTAACTCGCCTTCCTCTTCATCTTCGCGCCCATCTTCAGCAGCTTTCTCACGGTGCCCGTGGGCAAGCCCTTCATCTGATCGTGCAATTCGGTCACCGCTTCAAAGAAGCCCGCCATGGCCTGTAGCCGCTCGCGCGTGTAATCCGCCCCCGCCTCTTTCGGATCCAGATCTGCCAGGCACCGGCGTAACATCTCGCGGGTCGGATCGATCTCTCTCCGCTTCCTCTGCTCGATCACCAGCCGGAACATCTCCCACACATCTTTCATCGACTCATAATGTTCTCGCCGGTCGCCCAGCACGTGCACCGCGCGCACAATGCCCCAGGTTTCCAGCTCTCGGATGGACGTGCTCACGTTCGATCGCGCCACACTCAACGTCTCGGCAATTTCCTCCGCCGGCAGCGCCTTCGGAGACAGGTACAGCAGCGCATGTATCTGCGCCACCGTCCGGTTGATCCCCCAGCGCGTTCCCATCTCTCCCCAATGAAGGATGTACTGTTTCTGTAAGCCAGTAAGTTCCGCCATATCCGTCCTTTCAGTACAAACTGAAAGTAAGGAATGTGTCGGCGCCTGTCAACCCCGGCACTGTAGCGTCGGGCATGTGTAGCCCCGGACGCCTCGTCGGGCGTGGCAAAGCCATGCCGCAGCTCACGCCACAAGCTGCTGCACATTACGCATGCTGTTGGGGAAACTGCTGTGGGCTAGCTCACGGGTCGATTCGTAGGATCGCTCAACTCGATGAGTTTGCCGGGAGGATACTCCGCAGGGCTAAGGGCAACACCCGGCGTCTGATTGACGATGGTCAGCACTTGTCCACTGCGCACGCCTTGAATGGTTAAGCTTTGACTCTCTACAGCCAACACCCGGTACTGCTCGTCAAAGATTTCCCGCTTCGTGGCCTTCATACCGCATTGGGATGCTATATCCGGCTCGAGTGATTCCAAGTTAATTTTCAGAAAAGTTTCGCCGGTTGTCTTGACAAACGCCGCGACCGTACTGAGGGCAGGGCTACATAGATCCCACTAGAGCAAGCACCCTATGTAGCTGGAGAGTCTCGCCCCGTGCGAGAATGCGTCGAACAGCTTTTTCGTAGCACGGTGTGTTTACACGCGAGGTTTCGGATTTCGACGCTAGCTTCGCTCTGCACATTCCAGAACTCCCGAGGTCGCCATGAGAATTCTGCTCGTTGTTCTCTCCTGTGCTTTCGTTGTCTCGATGTATTCAGCGCCTGCCCGCGCGGCGGCTCAGCCGCAGGTGTTCGACACCTCGGCCGGTCCGGTGAAGATCACTCCCCTGAACCACGCCAGCACTTTAATCGAGGCAGGTGGCAAGGTGATCTACCTCGATCCGGCCAAGCCCGTGAAGTTCTCGGGACTTCCCAAGGCGGACCTCATCCTGATCACCGACATTCACGGCGATCACATGGATCCCGACTCCGTAAAGGAAATCAGCAAAGCCGGCACCGAAGTCATTTCTTCGCCCGCAGTCGCGCAGACCGTCACAGCCGCCAAGCCCATCGCCAATGGTGAAACGAAATCCTGGCAAGCTTGGACCATCGAAGCCATTCCCGCCTATAACATCAAGCGCGGCCCCTCGCCCGGCAAGCTCTTCCACGAAAAAGGACGCGGCAACGGCTACGTCCTCACCTACGGCGGCAAGCGATTCTATTTCTCCGGAGACACCGAAGGCGTCCCCGAGATGCGCGCCCTCAAGAACATCGATGTGGCATTCGTCTGCATGAACCTGCCCTACACCATGCCGCCCGAAGAAGCTGCGGACGCCGTCAAAGCCTTCCACCCGAAAATTGTGATCCCCTATCACTATCGGGGCTCAGATCTCGCAGTCTTCAAAAAGGGTTTAGAGGGAACCGGGATTGAGGTTCGACTGCTGGACTGGTACCCGAAATAAATTGAACTCGGGGAAAAACGCCGCGCTTGGAAAACTGTTTCGATTATCGTTCTATCAACCACGTGCGTACGTTCCAATTCACACCATCACGGCTTTTCTTGCGGCGCAGCCGTAGGTACGGCCACTGGTGACCGAGGGCGTGAGCCATCCAAAACATGCAATTGCGTGCTTTCGTATTTCGTTCTACCATCCGGAACAGTGGCTTCCGTGAAGAACAATCCTGGGCTGGATCCCAATCGCGAGCGTCTGGTCTCGGCGGCTCCCGTGGGCGACGACTCCTCTTTCGAGCTGAAGCTTCGCCCGCAGCGGCTCGCCGAATTCATCGGCCAGAAGAAGGTCAAAGAAAATCTCGCGGTAGCCATCGAAGCTGCTCGCTCGCGCGGCGAAGCCATGGACCACGTTTTACTCTACGGTCCTCCCGGCTTGGGCAAAACCACGCTCGCCAATATCATCGCCAATGAGCTGGGAGTTCACTTCCAGCCCACTGCCGCTCCCCTGCTGCAGATCAAGGGCGACCTGACCGCTATCATTACGAATCTTCAGGATAAGCAAGTCCTGTTTGTCGATGAGATCCATCGCCTGCAGCCGGTTCTCGAAGAACTACTCTATTCCGCGCTGGAAGACTACAAACTCGACATCATCATTGGGCAGGGGCCTTCGGCACGGACTCACACCTTGGAAGTGAAGCCCTTCACGTTCATTGGCGCCACCACCCGCGCTGGACTTATCTCTTCGCCTTTGCGAGCCCGCTTTGGCATCGTGCTGCGCCTGGAGTTCTACAACCCGGAGGACCTGCAGATTATCGTCGAGCGCTCGGCAGAAATCCTGGACGTTGCCATTGATGATGCTGGCGCCCGCGAAATTGCCAGCCGCTCCCGGGGAACTCCCAGAATCGCAAATCGCCTGCTGCGCCGCGTCCGCGACTACGCCCAGGTTCGCGCCGGAGGAAAAATCGATGAGGCCACCGCGAAAGCCTCGCTGCAAATGCTGGAGGTGGATCAGTACGGTTTCGATGAAGTCGATCGTCGCCTGCTACTGACCATCATAGAAAAATATCAGGGAGG
>QHVR01000500.1 GCA_003223595.1 Acidobacteriota bacterium | reverse complement strand
CGACGACGACGGAACACAGAACCTCTGCAAAGTACCTGCGAGTGGCGGAGAAGTCACGCGCGTTATCGGTGGACGGCTTATGCTCTACTCCTACACCGTCGCAAAGAACGGAGCGGTAGCCGCAACGATCACAACGCCCGACCGACCCGTGGAAGTGTTCATGTCGAGCGCCGATGGCGGCGAGCCAAAGCGAATTACTCAGACCAACGATGCGCTGATGCAGCAGCTAAAGCTCACGATACCCGAGTACGTGAGCTTCAAGAGCAAAGACGGAACAACCATCCACGGATATGTGTACAAGCCGCTCGATTATGTTCAGGGCAAGAATTATCCTGCGATCCTGCGCCCTCATGGGGGTCCGGTGTGGTCGTACTACGCCGAGTTCACGCATCTGGCGCAGTTGCTCGCGGCCAATGGATATGTGGTGCTTTTCCCGAATCCGCGCGGCTCGACCGGACGCGGCGAGGATTACGCCAAGGCGATCTTTGCGGATTGGGGGAACAAGGATTTCCAGGACGACATGGCCATGGTGGATTATGCCATCGCACAGGGGCTCGCTGATCCAGCCAAGTTAGGAGTCGGTGGCTGGTCGTACGGCGGCATTTCGACCGACTTCATCATTACGCAGTCGACGCGCTTTAAGGCCGCGATCTCAGGCGCCGGCGCAACAAAGTTCGATTCCATGTACGGACATGATCAGTACGTTTTGGATTACGAGACGGAGCTGGGACGTCCGTGGGAGAAGCGTGACGTGTGGGATCACGTTTCAATGTATTCGAAAGTCGCCAACGTTACGACGCCGACTTTGTTCATGGGAGGGGAGGTGGATTGGAACGTTCCGATCCTCGGAGGCGAGCAGATGTATGAGTCACTGAAGAGTCTAGGCAAAGAGACGGAGTTGGTCGTCTATCCTGGCGAATATCACGGATTCAAGACGCCAACGCATTTGAAGGACCGCCTGGAACGCTACCTGTCCTGGTACGCCCACTACGTGAAAGCTGATGGAACGCCCGCGCGACCGGCAGAGAAGCGGGAAGAAAGCAAAAACTAAAAGATTCACTGAACTGATCAAGAGGGACTATGTGCAAAGTGAGCAGGCGCGAGTTGCTGATCGGAGGAAGCGCATTTCTGAGCCTGGCGGCTGAGGCTGAGCTTTTGGCGGGAAGAATGCCAGCGGGACTGAACGAAGCTGCCAAGCAAGACCTGGTCGCTCCCGATGTTTACTTTCACGAAGGCGATATTGCCGATGCTGCTGACGCAGTCTGCAACAACGGCTGGATTATGTTTGAGGATTACGTGCTCGTGATCGACGCAAATTATCCGGCAGGCGCAAGGCTGATTATCAGCAAAATTCGCGCCCTGACCGATAAGCCCATTCGATTCGCGTTTGATACACATCATCACGGCGACCATGCATATGGAAATCAGATCTTCGTAGATAACGGCGGGGTGCCGGTTGCGCATACGGGCGTGGTTCAGGAAATGAAACAGTACGAAACCGGCTATTACGGACATGAACCGGGCAGATGGGAGGCGGCCATAAAGGATCGCCCGGACCTGAAGACCACCAGGCTCAAGCCGCCTTCCGTTCTTTTTTCCAAGGATCTGATTTTCGACGACGGCAAACATAGGGTTGAATTGATGCACTTGGGTGTCGCTCATACCCATGGAGATGCTGTCGCTTGGCTGCCGAATGAGCGCATCCTTTTCACGGGCGACGTGTGCGTGAACGGACCGTACAATTTCGTTGGCGACGGCGATATAGGGAAGTGGATTGCGACTTTAGAGGCTGCCAAGAAACTCGACGCGCAGGTCGTATGCACAGGTCACGGGCCGCGTTCCACCAGAGCAGTTTTGCAGGACCAGCAAGCGTTCTTTGTGGCGCTACGTGAGCAGGTGGGCGCAGTCATGACCAAAAGTTCGCCTGACGAGGCAAAAGGGAAAGTTGAAATGATTCGGGCGACACTAAAATCGAACCCGCAGATCGCGCGATTCGTCAGTGATCGCAAAACAGGGTCGGAAGATGGATTTCCATCGCAAGTCGCGAAAGTGTATGAGGAACTCACGGGCACCAAACTTGCTGCCATGGCAGACGAGCCGCATCTTGCGCGTCAACTCCATGCTCGCGCTCACGGCGTCGCGTTAGCCTGAAGTTGTATTAGCGCGCCTGAGATGTGGGGCAGCCCGACCGCGATCGCCCGTCGTATCTGGATGCTGCAGTGACGTCCCGCCATATCTTGTTTTGCAGTGTTAAACTTCGCGACCAGCAGCCGCATGCCAAAGAAGAAAGTAAATACCGTTCTACCAAAGCTCACCGATTCCGAACGAGGTCTGCTCTCGCAGCTAGAAGAGGGCTACCATCTTGAGACCGATTCCCTAGGAAACGACCCTGTTCTGCGCCGGTTGAAAGACAACGAGGTGCTACGCCCGGCAGACGCCAACGCCAGCACTGTAAAAGCACTGAGGCAGCGGGGCCTGATCCGTCCCGGAAAGGGTCACGATCCGCTCACGATCACATGGCGTTTGAGACTTGCGAAGGCTCGGCCCAAAAAAGCGAAGGGCCGATGAAGAAGCCCACGATTCGCGTGACGAAATGGTTGAGCGACATTCCCGTAGAGGCCACTTGCACGGCTTGTGCCAGCGTCGTCTTTAGGGCGCAAGGCTCTAGTCATCGGCCCAACCGGGACGAATATCAGAGCTCTCTCCAATTGCAGTTTAATGCTCATGTCGCGGCCGAGCACAATCAAGAAGGGTGAAGCAGCATTCATCGGAAGGATCCATCGGCAATATGTGTGCTTTACAAAGTCGGCCCGAAATAAGCAAGATCCCTGGTCTGTAGAGACGCTAGATATCTTTGTTGAAGCGGTACTCTTTCGAAACTCTGGGCTCACAATCTTCTGGTTGTTTGCGGCGCAATCAGCTGACGCGGGCGACTCATGCTGCGTCCTCGCCCATCGAGACGGGGGCAGTGGACTCTCTTACGATCAGTTCCGGTCTCACTTTGCGATGAACGGGACTTCCTGAAGTGTTTGTCCGGTGTGCACGAATCGCCTCCAGTAGAATTTCCGAACCCATTGAGGCCAGAGTCGCCATGTGCTCGCGAACGCTGGTGAGGGCGGGGTTGTAGAACGCGGCGGCGGGAATATCGTCGAATCCGATGACGGAACAGTCGGCTGGGACCCGCAGTCCTGCACTAATGAGAGCTCGGATACAGCCGAAGGCAGTCATGTCGTCGAAGGCTACAACAGCCGTAAATGGACGTTTTAACGAAAGCAGCTCTTTCGTGCGTTCGTAGCCGGCCTCATAGCTCGAAAATGGATCGGTCAGAGTAACGATCAGCTTAGGATCAATCTGCAGACCGGAAACGGCAGCAAATGAGCAGATTCCAGACCATTGATGGTGGCTGTCGATGATCATCTTCGGGCCGCGGATGAAGGCAATCTTACGGTGACCGAGCCTGTAAAGATATTCGAGCGCCTGGTGAGTACCGGCTTCATTGTCTGTAGTGACCCAACTCAATGCGTCGGTTCCCGGTTCCCGTCCCAGTATCACGGAAGGAATCTTTTGCCGCTCCAATGTGCTAAGCAACTCCGACTCAAACGAGAGTGAGTTGGCAAGGATGATCAGCCCTTCAACGCGTCGCGCCAACAGGACATTCAGGTACTTCTTGAAGCGCAGTCGATTGTTCTGGATGTCGACCAAGAAAGGAAGGTAGTTCGACTGTGAAAGGCTGTTTTCGATACCCCGCAGAATTTGAGCGCAGTATGGGTCGGCAATGTCGGGCACCATAACACCGACAGTGTGGCTGTGACGCCTGCGCAGAGCCTGCGCGAAAGGATTAGGTTGGTAGCCCAGCGCTTCCGCCACATGAATGATGCGTTGTTTGGTGTGCTCCGGGATGTAGGTTGCCATCGGGGAGTGACTCAAAACCATGGAAACGGTAGTCGCCGACAGCCCACATTCCCGCGCGACGTCCCGCAGAGTTACCGTCCCACTCTTTTTCGCGTTGGCTTCAGTCACTCCATGATCCTACATAACCCAACAGTTCAGGAGCCGCGCGTAATGATCGGAGGAAACCGATCTGCGCCCGAGTACTGTTCGAACAGTCTACTTTAGAAGGTGTACTTCAACGCGAACTCGATCTGCCGATTGTCTGTGGCTGTGTTGGTGATTGCGCCGCCGCCGGGCACATCGACGGCCGCGGATGAGCCTCCACCAGGCAATCCGAAATTCGGATGGTTGAACAGATTGAAGAACTCCGAGCGAAACTCGATCTGGTGTGATTCGAAAATTCTAAAGTTCTTTTGCAATACCAAATCGAAGTTGACGAGGTCAGGCCCGCGGAGATCACCGATTTTTGCATTGCCGAAGCTATGTGCTGATTGTTGCCCGGGCGCCAAAGGAGGAGCCACAAAGGCCGCCTGGTTGAACCAGCAATCCAGCGTCTGATGGCCGGGGTTCGAGCATCCGAGAGCAGTTTGTGTTGCTATGTCGAAAGAGAAATTGTAGGGATTGGCAACTTGGTTCGGGCGATAGCTGAAACTTCCCGTATTGCTCAAATCAGATGACAAGACCGCGTTCAGAGCCTCTCCCGTTTGTGCGGCCACAATTCCCGCGACCTGCCATCCGCCCAGGAATGCATCGGTGATCCCATTGCTGTTCCCAAGCAAATGCCGCCCATGTCCCACGGGTAGTTCGTACAGGTAACTCACCGAGAATCGATGACGGAGATCTGGCGCAACTGGGCCGTGCTCGAGGTAGGCGGCGTACGAGTTCTGTACAAAACCGCCGACATTGCCATCGGCATTTCCCAAGTTTTTGGCGAACGTATAGGCAGCAAGTATGTTGAACCCGCTCGAGAAGCGCTTGTTCAGCGAGGCCTGAAAAGCGTTGTAGAACGACTGAAATTGGGGATAGTCCAAGGGCAGTACTTGGGTCATATTGGGCTGCTGCGCGAAGTAGCGGCGTCCGAAATTCGGAATGCAATTTGCGGGATCAGGTCCACAGAAGTTGGTATCGAGAATCTGCGTCGCCTGGTTGAGATCGCTGGCCTCGTGGTTCCAGAGATCGTAGGAGCGAGTTCCCACGTACGCGACCTGAGCCACCCAATTGGGCGTGAACTGGTGCTGCACGCCAAGGTTCCACTCCAAAATGCGAGGAATAACACGTTTCGGCCCAGTGGTCTTCACCGGACCGTTGATGTTGATGGGGCTGGATGGTGGCAGGGCAGCAGGAAAACCACTGGAAATCAGTTGTGAGGCAGATGGAAGTGCGGCATCGTTGAAATTCGCGGCATAGAAGCTGAGTTGAGGGGGATTGAGGCCGAGATCATCGAAAATGTTCGCTTCGGCCGAATAGAACATTCCGAAGGCGCTACGAACGACCGTATTCTTTGCCACGGACCAGGCGAATCCAACGCGCGGGCCCCAATCCCGTTTATCAAATCGCACTCCGGCGTGGGGAATGGCGCCCGGACCATACGAAGTATTCACAACGGCTTTGTTCAGGTCAAAGTTTCCGACACGCCCATTCGCGGGAGAGGTGATTTCGTAGCGCAGACCAAGATTGATGGTCAGCTTCTGATTCACCCGGAAGTCATCCTGGAAGAATTCCGCCAGATCCCAATACCGAGTGGGGTAAAGACCGGCCAGGAAGTCTTGCTCGTTCGAGATAGGCGCCCCAAACAGGAGATCGGCTACACCGTTGCCTCCATTGGAGGTAGTCAGGTCCATCGTATAGGCACCGGCAAAATTGAAGTATCCGCGCGCACTCGAGAGCTGAAAGAAGTTGCGTTGTTGGCGGCGGAAATCGATGCCGAGTTTGAGCGAATGCTTGCCTTTGATCCAGGTCACCGTGTCCGCCGCCTGGAAGATGTTTTCAAAGACGTGTTCCGGCAGCCACTGCGAATCGCCTAAAGAAGTGATGCCAGCGACATCAATGTTCGTAAGCCCGCTCGAATTGGGATAGCCAGGGCGATTGACGTTGGGGATTCCGAGTTGCGTCCCCAGATCTTTGCCAAAATTGAAAGGCAAGGCATTGACGGCATAGCGAAAGAATCCACCGTGCAGGTCGTTCAAGAAGCGCTCAGAAAACGTATGGGTATAACCAAGGCCGACGTGCTGAGCGCGAGACTTGCTGATGCTGGGGCAGCAATCAGAACCTCCCCATAACGGCCCAAGGGGGCCGGGTTGCTGGCTGCTTACATCACCGAAGCTGTAAGAGCCAAAAATCTGGTCCTGCTCGCGGAATCGATGGTCGAGGCGAATATCGAAAGAGTTCTGGTCGTTGATGTTGTTCTGATTTGCCAGGTAATTCTCGGTGAGCGAGTTGGGATCGGTCGGCTGCGGATAGAACTTCGCAATGTTCAAGCCCACTTGGTCAATCGTTGCGGGGTCCATCACATTGAGTTGACCGTTGTATTGCACCTGATTTCGGAGCGACACGACACTGCCATCTGCGCAGGGATGTGGGGACGTGGAGTAGGGATCGAAGATCGCTCCCGTGTCGAAGGCAGGTCCGGAACCGTCGCCACAGGGCGTGAACGTCGTCCCGGTGAGGCGATCGCGGAAATCACCGCTTCGCTCTGCCGGGAGCGGCACCGTCGAAAGGAACGGAATGCTGGCACGCTGGCGGGAGCCCTGGTAATCGCCAAAGATGAAAGTCTTGTTCTTGAAGATCGGCCCGCCAAGAAATGCGCCAAACTGATTCCGCTTGAACGGCTGCTGGCCCACATTGAAATAGT
>QHVR01000499.1 GCA_003223595.1 Acidobacteriota bacterium | reverse complement strand
CCGTTATGATGCCAGAGTTGTTGCTTACCTTTCCATCTCCATTGGTACGCAGCCCGGTAGAGGAAGCGCCGGGCGACGCACTATCCGTCATGTGTCGCGGAATGCGACGAAGCCGATGTCACGCCAGAGGGCGGGGTGATTCCATCGCGCTTCGCGCGACCCTGGAAGATGCGTTTTGGGCGATATTTCGCGCTACCTGAGTGACAGTTCAAGGGCTGGAATTGCAGGCGACGCAGAGGCTTTGCTCAATGCAGTTTTGCTGCGATTTGACTTGACTTCCGCTACAAACGAAAGTAATAGTGTTTACTCGTAACAATATGAAAGCGCACGGGGGCCTTACTATGCGTGTTGACCGCTTCTCCTCATTCTTCACCGCCTTCTCATTCATCTTCTGCCTGATGGCTGCGATTTGCGCTTCCGGGCAAGCCAGCTATACGGCGCAAATACGGGGAGTGGTCAAAGACGCCAGCGGCGCGATGGTGCCGCAGGCGACGATCACCATCACCAATAACGGCACGGGGATCAGCACCACGGCGCACACGGACAATAACGGGATGTACATCCTTACGGGCCTGCGTCCGGCGGTGTACACGATTCGGGCCGAGGGACCGGGGTTTCGTGCGTCGGAACAAAATAATGTCGTGCTGCAGGTCGACCAGCAGACAAGTATCGACTTTACGTTGCATCCGCTGGGAGTGATTACGACGGTGGAGGTGACGGAAGCGGCTCCCCTGCTGGACACCGAGAGCGCGGCAATCGGCACCGATGTGACTAATCAGTATGTGCGCGACATTCCACTGTATGGCCGCAACCCGTTTGCTCTGGTCTTTCTCGCAGGCGGAGTGACTGAGACCACGGGTTCCGATCTCGGCTATCCCGCCGGCACGAACTTTGTCTCTAACGGCCAGCGCAACGCAACCGCCCAGATTACGCTCGATGGCAGTCCTCTCAGCGCGCCGGAACAAGGCGAAGGTGGCAACTCCAACGTTTACTACCAGCCCTCGGTTGAAATCGTGCAGGAGTTCAAGGTACAGAACAACAGCTTCTCCGCCGAGTTCGGGAACAATGGCGGCACGATCGTCAACATGGTGCTCAAGCAAGGTTCAAATGCTTTTCATGGCAGCGGTTGGTGGTATGGGCAACGATCGAACTTTGATGCACGCGATTTCTTTAACACCGGGGCAAAACCCGACCACGTCCGAGATCAATATGGCTTCGCACTTGGCGGACCGATAAAGAGGAACAAGACATTCTTCTTTGTGGATTTCGAAAAAATCCGCCAGCAGGATCCGGGCAACTTAGAAGGCATTGTGCCCACTGATTTGGAACGCACCGGCGATTTCTCGCAGAGCCTTGCCAATCTGTCTGACGATCCTACCAATCCTGATATGGCTCAAGCCGGAATCTACGATCCGTGCGCCGGCAACCAGGGATCTGCGACACCCTGCGCGCATAATCAATTTCCCAATAATATTATTCCTGCCGCCAAGATCGATCCCATCGGCCAGGCAATCTTGAATTTGTATCCACACGCCAACATCCCTGGTGCGGCGTATCCGAACCCCAACTGGCGGCAAGTGATCATCAGTAAAGACCCAGGATGGCAGTTCGACGTCAAGTTAGATCATCAGTTCACCACCAATCACAGAATCGGCGGACGCTACAGCCGTCACCACGATCAATCTACAACGCCCACCGTCGTCGGCAACGATGGAGATGGCGCTATTTACATCACGAACGCGCAGAACGGTGGGCTCGAATACAACTGGTCGATTACACCGACCGCTCTGTTGACCAGCCGCTTCAGCGTGGACCGCGTGCACGCTCCCGGAATAAGCAATAACTATCCGACGCTCAGCGACGTTGGGTTATCGCCGGACCTTGCCGCTAACGGACTTACCCGTATGCCCACCATCGGCGTCGATGACCCATTCCTACCGCTGTTTGATCAATGCTGCGTGGATACGCACTTTGCCCACACGCTTTACAGTTACTCTTCCGGATTGCAATGGGTAAAGGGAAGGCATTCGATCAAGATTGGGGGCGAGCAGCGCGTCTTCTTTAATAACTTCTGGCAGCCTGACAATCCGACGGGAATCTTCAACTTCTCGCGCGATGTGACCACATCCCAACCCAATAACAGCCTCGGAGATGACGCTCATCGACAGGGAAACCCGTTTGCCACGATCTTGCTAGGCTATCCCCATGACGCCTCGCTGCACATAGTGCCGGCAGTGGCCGACAAGTCAAAAGAGACTGCCTTCTACGTGCAGGATGATTGGAAGGTCACCCCCAGGCTCACTGTCAATATTGGTTTGCGCTATGAATGGAGCACGCCCTACACCGAGCGCTTCAATCGGCTTCAGTTCAACGATTTCACCGCAGACACGGGAATCAGCATTCCGGTGAATCGCGACGCCTCTGGGACCTTCCCTCAATTTGGTCAGATCGGCGAAATTCGCGGAATCTCCGCATTTCCAAGTTCGGGCCATCGTAACTCGCCTGTGGACCGAAACAATTGGGCACCCCGTTTGGGGTTTGCTTATCAACTCACGTCCAACACTGTGCTGCGCGGCGGCGCGGGAGTGTTCTACGGAATGAACGTAGCTACGAATTTTCAGTACGCTGGCCCTGCGTTCGCAAAAACAGCAAACATGTATTTCAGCAAAGACGATTTCGCGACTCAGTCGGCGTGTCTTGGACCTTCGCCAACCCAGCCGACGTGTACCAGCCCATTTCCAGCCGGGCTGGCACCACCGCAGGGAACCAAGTACGGCAAGCTGGCGCAGTGGGGCTTCGGCAACTCGAGCGACCTGGACACTGGGACCGTTCGTAATGCGGAAATCTATCAATGGAACCTAGGAATCCAGCACCTGTTGCCGGGTCAAATAGTCATAGGTGTGGATTATTCTGCGAACCGCAGCACGCACCTGCCGTGGGCGGGCGCCAACGTTTCAACCCGCAACCGCAACTTTATTTCATCACCCGTCCGTAACGCTCTGGTAAACACTCTCAATCCTACCCACGATCCTGGCAGCACGGCGGTTACGGATTATCTCAATACGGAAGTGGCGAATCCGTTCCAGTGCTTCTTTACGGCCGGGGCGGCGCTGACCGGGTCCTGGTGTCCGGCAAGCCCGATTTTCAGCGCGGCCGATGTCGCCGATTCCCGTTACGTGGACGATACGATCCCGCAACAATTGCTGCTGGAGCCATACCCGCAGTTTGATGGAGGGTTTGAAGGACTGCCAAAGCTGATTGCCACCTCGTGGTACAACTCGCTACAGATTCGCTTCCAGAAGCGAGCCAGCCATTACATCAGCTTCGAAGGCAACTACACCTTCTCCAAGTCTACCGATGACTCCTCTGCAGGACGGAACGCATGGCTGGGGAATCTCCAGTACGATAATCCGCAACTGCTCGACGACCTCAGAGCCGAGCATGCGCTCAGCTCGAACGACACTCCTCACCGGTTGACTGCAGCCATCATTTTCGATCTTCCATTCGGGAGAGACCGCTGGATCGGGCGCGGCATGAATCCTGTACTGGATGCCATAGTCGGAGGCTGGGCACTGAACAACGTGGTTACTCTGCAATCCGGGCAACCATTGGGTCTCTACAATGCCGCCGGACTGCTGGTGGACGGGAATCAGAGGCCGAACGTGACCTGCTCTAAGCTTTCCACCGGCCTGAGCTATCGCG
>QHVR01000498.1 GCA_003223595.1 Acidobacteriota bacterium | reverse complement strand
TCCTGCGCCGCGCGGGTGATCGCACCGTAGATGCTGAATGCCTGCCCGAACCAGAAGATCCCAAGCAACATCATGAACATCAGGGGTAGAACTGCGGCGGCTTCGGCGATCTCGGTGGCGCGCGTGTCGAGCGCCAGCCTGCGGAATACCTTGCACGCACGTTTGATCGTTCCCATCATCTTTGTACTCATCATCGCACCGCGCCTGGGATTTGCGCAGCAGCATACAGCATCACGGAGAGCGCCAACGCTACTCCGTAGGGTACCTTCAGGGATTCAGGATTATCGAGCGAGACTCGATGGCCGGGAAGTTGGAACGTTACCAGAGAGACGAGGATGTGGCCGATGTTACGAAGCGTCTCACGGACTCGTCCTTTGTAGATGATCAGGATCACCGCCATCATTCCGGCTACGAATATGGACAACAGTAGCAAGTCAATCAATAAACCCGGTCCCGTAAAAGCGCCAAGTGCGCCGGCGAGCTTCCAATCCCCGGCACCGAGGCTGCGCAGCAAAACGAAAGGCAGCAAAACACCAAGGCCAACCAGCGTCCCCAAGAGAGAGGTCTTCAGTCCGCCCCACCCATTGAAGAACGAATTCGCAGTCACGCCCACAACTAATGCGGGAACCGTGAGCCAGTTCGGAATCCGGCGGCTGCGAAAATCTGTGACTGCAGCAATAAAGGCCAGGACAAGCGCGCCACCCAGGACCACGGCCGGTCCATCATGACGAGAGAGATCCAGCGCCATAACCAGAATGCAAAAGATCATCGACGAGGGCCTGCAAATCGCCCGCGGGAAAGGAATTGTGAGTTCACAGCTTATATGCCGGTTTGCCCCCGCAAATACGGCCTCTTTGGCGGATTCTCACACAGCGGGACGACGAAGTCAATGAACGCAAGAAGAGCCCCGAACGAGGACATTCGGGGCTCGTTGAGAACTAGCGATTGAACGCGGGCGCCTGATTGTGTTCGGCGACAATGCGCTTGGCATTTTCCGCCAGCGCCTTGGCCTGAGGCAACAGTTCAAGGCCCTTGACGACTTCCGGATCAGACTCGGCGCGAACCTTCATGCCCTCATCCTGGCCGAAGGCATCGACAAAAATCTCCGATTTGATGTTCGATTTGATCCAGTCGGCGTTGTCCATTAACTCGGCCTGGGTGTACGGAATGTTCGCTTCGTCGAGGGATTTGCGGAAGTCCTGCACGACCTGGTCGTCAACTTCAAAGGTCTTGGTTGGGTGATGATTCACGACGTAACGCTTGGCAAAGTTGAAAAAGGCGTAGTGCTGCAGGAGCGTGTCCTGGAAATGATTGGTCTTGACCGGAGGAACGTTCACGTCCGGGGTGATACCACCGCCGCCATAAACGGTGCGCCCGCTATCAGTGAGCTTCACTTCGCGGTTCGCAGTGCTCGAGCTCTCGGCATCACGGTTGTAGTAGTAGTCGTAAAGGGAAATGTTGCTGTAATCGCGCTGGATGAGGCGACCGCTGGGAGTGTAGTAGTGAGCCGTCGTGAGGGCCAGACCGGTATTCTCGGACAGCGGATACACCGTCTGAACCAGCCCTTTGCCGAAGGTCACTTCACCGACGATCAAACCGCGGTCATGGTCCTGGATGGCTCCCGAAACAATTTCCGCGGCGGAGGCGGTCAGGCGGTTGACGAGGACAACGACGGGATAATCCTTGCCGCCATTGCCGTGCTGGGCAACGTAGCGCTTCTCCGCCGACGCGCGGCCGTGATGAGAGACTATGAGTTGGCCCTTCTTCAGGAACTTGTCCGCTACGCCAACTCCTTCGCTGAGCAGGCCGCCCGGATTACCGCGCAAATCGAGGATCAGTCCCTTCAAATCTCCAAATGAATCGAGAGCCTCGGCGACTTCATGCTCAGTGGTCTCGTTGAACCCGTTCACGTGCATGTAGCCGACGCCGGGTTTGATCAGGAAATGCACATCAACGCTATAGCGCGGAATCTCATCGCGCACGAGCGTAAACTCCATCGGCTTCTCGACCCCTTCACGCGCGATGCTGATGTGAACTGTGGTTCCCTTGGGTCCTTTGAGCAGATCGGCGACGTCGCCAGTGCTCATATTTTCGGTGGACTTGCCGTCGACGGCGATGATCACGTCGCCGGGATGGATACCGGCCTTGTACGCCGGGGTCCCGGTGAACGGGTAGATGACAATGACTTTATTGTTGCGCGGACCGACAGTCATTCCGACGCCGTAGTATTTGCCGCGCTGATCTTCGCGCATCAGCGCGTAAGACTTGGGATCAAAGAAATTGGAGTGCGGGTCGAGCGCGTGCAGCATACCCGGGATCGCGCCGTTGTAAATGGCCTTGTCGGGATTCACCGGTTCGGCATAGTTCTCCTCGACGAGGGAGTACACGTCGGTGAACTGCTTCAGGCTGTCCTTGACATCGGAATCACCGGTGATTGAGGACTGCTGGCCGGAGCGCTGGGCGAATAAGATGCCCAGAAATCCGCAGGTGACCAGGAAGCAAAGGACAAGGATTAGCGATCGGCGAGAACTACGAGCCATCTTAGGATTTCCTTCGTTGAAGGGTGTACGTCCACCCCAGCTACGGCGCTGAATACAGGCAGTATATCACCAGTTTAAACTGCCACGGACCGGGAAGGTTACCTCTGGTAACCGGCAGAACACGCCTGTTGCTTGGATGCCGACAAGCAGAGTGGAGTTTCGATGATTCATAATGAGAGGATGACGGTTCGGCGGCTGAAGACCTATACGGGGGCCCAAGGTTATGTATACCAGTATTACTTTGTGGGGAAACGGGCGGCTTTAGCCGATGATCCGGAGGCACCGGCGTCCGAATTCATCTTCGACGTCACTTCCGACCGGAAGTTGACCTATGCCGTAAGCGTGTTCTTGCCTGAGAGCCCACTGGCGGCATGGAGCCGCGACCATGGTCGTCCGGTAAACGATGCCGAACAATACGCCGCCGTTAAGCTGCGGCTGTTTCGAGCTTTTGATGAGTTGGCGGACGTGAAAGAGCAGGGACGCCGACTGACCATTAATGCGCAACTCCTCGAGGAGGCGCTGGCGAGCCTGGGGGTGGAATAGCCCTTTCGTTCCGCAAGGAACATGCCGTTTACATTTTGGGCACTCAGCAGCGCACATTGCATGCCAGGATTTACAATCATTTGCCATGAAAATCCCCCTCATTCTGCTGGTTCTATCGGTTGCGGCGGTAAGCGCCTGCAACAAGTCGACTGCTCCATCTACATCCCCCGAATCCTCGACTCCGAGCGTTTCGAAACCTCATGACGGCGTGCAGCAGAAGTTGGCGGAGTATGCCGGCGCATCCGCAGCGGACTGCGGGCGGCTCGATGTGCGCGCCAACGAGGCGCAAACCAAGTCGGCCGGCGATTGTGCCATGCAGGCGAGTCAGGGTAAGAAGCCCTTCTACGTTGCGTATGACATGCCGGGAATGAGCGTGGGTGTGGCGGGGAACGCTGAAGGGAAGCTCTTCACCGTGCAGTCGCAAGGGGGTTCGGTCACGGGCGGCGACTGTCCGTCGCAGCTGCGGGTGGCGGCCAGTGGACGGGTGACATGCTTTGCACCCGGCGACATGGGTTCCATGAGTGGAAGCCATGCGGCGGGCACGATGTCGCCCGGAGCGGCCAATCCGCACGCCGGAGGCAGCAAGCCGCCCAATAAGTAGTCATGGGGGGAGTGTGGTCTTATGCGCGACCAAATCTCCTGTTCGCGAATCCGTAGCTTGATCGCTGCCGCGGTTCTCCTTTGCACTTCTGCACTTGGACAGAAATCTCCAGCGCCGCTTAAGAAGATCGCCGACATTCCTCTTCCCGGGCCAGCCGTTCGTTTCGATTATCAGAGCTTCGATCTCACTCATGCGCGGCTGTACATCGCGCACATGAAT
>QHVR01000497.1 GCA_003223595.1 Acidobacteriota bacterium | reverse complement strand
ATGCGTGATCTTCGTGGATGCCTCCACAGGCTCCGGCCTACCCGGCGAAATCCAAGTAAAAGAACTACAGAGCGACTCCGACCACGAGACCTCTCCCTTCTGTCACGCTATGTCGCCTTCGCAGGTGCTCGCCCTGGCCGCGCAGCTTTACAACTTCCGCCCGCGAGCATTCTCCACTACCGTAGTCGGAGAGAACTTCAGTCACGGTGAATCCTTGTCTCCGTCGGTGGAAGCGGCACTACCCGCTCTGCTGGCCCGGATCGAAGAGCTCTTCACCCGCCGCTGAAGCGTAAATCGAAGGAGCCCAGGTTCCCTCCACCCTCCCACAGGCCTAAAATCATAGTGCGATGCCAGTCGCCTCTGAATCTGCCACCCAACGCCTGCGGATCACCCTACGCGGGGCCGTGCAGGGCGTGGGATTCCGCCCGTTCGTCTATCGTCTCGCGACCGAAATGGCGCTCACCGGCTGGGTACTGAATTCCTCCTCGGGACTGGTGGTGGAAGTAGAAGGGCTGCCGGATCAACTGACTCTGTTCGGACGCCGGCTCGAAGGCGAGCGCCCTAAAGCTTCTGTTGTCACGATTCGCGAGTCCGCCTGGATTCCCGTCGAGGGCTCCACCTGCTTTGAGATTCACGCCAGCCACGCCGACCAGGGGAAATCGGTCAACGTGCTTCCTGACCTGGCCACCTGCGAGGATTGCCGCAACGAGCTGCTCGATCCCGCTAACCGGCGCTTCCAATATCCCTTCACCAACTGCACCAACTGCGGCCCGCGCTACACCATTGTGGTCGATATACCTTACGATCGGCCGAACACCACGATGAAAGATTTCGTGCTCTGTCCGCAATGCCGCGAAGAGTACGAGAATCCCGCCAATCGCCGCTTCCACGCACAACCCAATGCTTGTCCCATCTGCGGCCCGCAACTCGAGGGAACGATTTCCGAGACGGCGCAAGCGTTGCTGCGCGGAGAAATCGTCGGCTTGAAGGGCATCGGCGGTTTTCAGTTACTCGTCGATGCGCGCCAACCCGCTGCCGTAGCGCGCCTGCGCCAGCGCAAGCGACGGGAAGAGAAACCGTTCGCGCTGATGATGCCTTCCCTGGCTATAGCACGCGAGTACTGCGAGATGTCTGTGGCGGAAGTTGAACTGCTTGAGTCCCAAGCCGCGCCCATCGTCCTGCTGCATCCCAATCCGGGCACTGACATTGCCGGCAACGTGGCGCACTGCTCCCCGTATTTGGGAGTGATGCTGCCGTACTCGCCGCTGCATCATTTGTTGATGAAGGAGTGTCCCTTTCCGCTGATTGCTACCAGCGGCAATCTGAGTGACGAACCGATCGCGATTTGCAATGAAGAAGCTGCCAGTCGCCTTAAGAATATTGCGGATCATTTTCTGATGCACGACCGGCCAATCGTGCGAGCGTGCGACGACTCTGTAGTTCGCCTGACACGTGGCCGCGCCGGCATTCTTCGGCGAGCACGGGGATACGCACCGCTGGGAATCCTCGTTGGGCGCGACCTTCCGCCCGTACTCGCGCTTGGCGGGCACTTGAAAAACACGGTGGCCATCGCGGTCGGGCGCGACGTCTTCCTCAGCCAGCACATTGGCGATCTGGAAACACTCGAGGCGCGGCAGGCCTTCGAAAGAGCCATTGCCGATCTGTGCCGCCTCTACAGCTTCAAGCCGGAAGCTGTGGTCTGCGATCTGCATCCCGACTACGCCTCGACTCATTGGGCCGAGAGCTCTGGCCTCCCAGTGATCAGAGTGCAGCATCATCAGGCCCATGTCGCCGCGTGTGCCGCAGAGAATCATGTGGAAGGTCCTTACCTCGGCATTTCCTGGGATGGCACCGGATACGGACTCGATGGCGCGATCTGGGGCGGGGAATTCTTCCGCGTACAAGGCAAGCGCTACGAGCGCGTGGCGCACCTGCGCCCGTTCGGCCTGCCCGGAGGAGACGCCGCAGTCCGCCAAGGCTGGCGCTCAGCCGCAAGCCTCATGTACGAAGTTCTTGGTAAAGAGCAAGTTTTCCTGGAATCAAAGGGCACTGCCGTGTCGGAGGCCCGAATAGTTTATATGCTGGACCGCGGCGTCAATGTTGTTCCCACCACGAGCGTCGGGCGCCTGTTCGATGCAGTGGCATCGATTGTTGGAGTCGCTCGCGAGAACCGCTTCGAAGGCCATGCCGCCATGCTCCTGGAAAACGAAATCGGCACGCTGCGCACTGAAGAGGCGTATCCTTTGAGCAGTGGGGATTGGGCTCCGCTGGTCTCAGGCGTGATGCAGGATTCACGTGCCGGAGTTCCCGTTTCCCGCATCGCGGCGCGGTTTCACAACGCATTAGTAAATTGGATCGTGGAAGTTGCCGAGCAGGTAAAAGAGAAGCAGATCGTGCTCAGCGGCGGAGTTTTTCAGAACCGCTATCTGACCGAGCGCGCGGCCGCAGTCTTGGAGTCACGCGGCTTTGTTGTGTACACGCACCGCCAAGTCCCGCCTAACGACGGCGGAATCGCATTGGGGCAAGCAGTGATGGCGGGTTCGTAGTGTCGCAAGATAAGCGTTGCTGGGCAAAAGCAAGACCGGGAAGGGCACGACTTCAGTCGTGCCGCAAAAGCTGGCGTTGAATTGCGGCTTTAGCCGCTGAGGTTTAGTTTATGTGTCTGGCAGTCCCAGGCCGCATCGTCGAAATTTCCGATCCGGGTGACATCGCCTTCCGCGTCGGCAAAGTTGATTTCGGCGGCATCCGCAAAGAAGTGAACCTCGCCTACACTCCCGAAGCCGAAGTCGGCAAGTACGTCCTGGTCCACGTCGGATTCGCTATCAGCGTGATTGACGAGGACGAAGCCAAGCGCGTCTTCGAATACCTCGAGCAGATGGGCGCGGTGAAAGAGGAGCTTGGTGAAATTCCTCAGTGAATATCGCGATCCCAAGGCCGCCGAGAAACTCGCGGCCACGATCCGGCAAAAGGTTACCCGCCCGTGGACGATCATGGAAATCTGCGGCGGCCAGACCCACACCATCGTAAAGAGCGGCCTCGAAGACCTGCTGCCCAAAGAAATCACGCTCGTACACGGACCGGGATGTCCAGTCTGCGTCACGCCTATTGAACTCATCGACAAAGCGGTAGCAATTTCCAAACGTCCGGACGCAATCTTCTGCTCCTTCGGAGATATGCTGCGAGTGCCGGGTTCTGCGAAGAGCCTATTTGATGCCAAGGCTGAAGGCGCGGACGTGCGCATCGTCTACTCGCCGCTGGATGCGCTCAAGCTGGCCAAAGCGAATCCGCAGAAGCAGGTTGTTTTCTTCGCCGTCGGATTTGAAACCACCGCGCCCGCGAACGCCATGGCCGTCTGGCAGGCGGATCACGATGGCGTCGAAAATTTCTCGATCCTCGTTTCACACGTCTTAGTTCCTCCCGCCATGGAGGCCTTGCTTTCTTCTGAACAGTGCGTGGTGCAAGGCTTTCTCGCTGCCGGCCACGTCTGCACAGTAATGGGATTTGAGGAATACTTTCCCATCGCGGAGAAGTACAAAGTTCCAATCGTGGTCACCGGCTTCGAGCCGCTCGATCTGCTCGAAGGTATTCACATGACCGTAAGCCAGCTGGAAGAAGGAAGGCACGGGGTCGAAAATCAATACACGCGCGCGGTGCGGCGGGAAGGGAATCGCCCGGCGCAGAAGACGATCTCCGAAGTATTTGAAATCAGCCCGCGGCAATGGCGCGGCCTGGGAGAAATTCCTGCTAGCGGTCTCCAGTTGCGCGGACGTTTTCAGAAATACGACGCTAACCGCCGCTTCCCGTTCCGCGGCGAGCCAGCGAAGGAATCAGCCGAATGCATCAGCGGCCTGATTCTGCAAGGACTCAAGAAGCCGCGCGAGTGCGCGGCTTTTGCCGTGAAGTGCACGCCGGAAAACCCGCTCGGCGCCCCGATGGTATCCTCCGAGGGCGCGTGCGCGGCTTACTACCACTATGGCAGACGCGAAAATCAATCCCTTCAACCTGAGCTGTCCGGTCCCGCGCGTCGCTGACGACCGCATCGTCCTGGCCCATGGCGGCGGCGGACGGCTAACGCACCAGCTGATCGAAAAGATTTTCATGCCGGCATTCTCCAATGCCGCCCTCGAGCAGCGCCATGACGGCGCAGTCGTGCCGGTGAATGGCACCCGTCTGGCTTTCACGACCGATTCGTTCGTAGTGCGCCCGCTGATTTTTCCGGGAGGCAACATCGGTGATCTGGCGGTCAACGGGACGGTTAACGATCTCGCCATGTGCGGCGCGCGTCCGCTTCTGGAGATGGAGACGCTGCGCACGGTAGTCGCATCGATGCAACAAGCTGCGGCGAACGCGAATGTGCAACTGGTGACAGGCGACACGAAGGTCGTCGATAAAGGAAAGGGAGACGGAATTTTCGTTAACACTTCAGGAATTGGAGTAATCGAGTCGAACGTGAAGATGCCAATTGGCCCGGCCTCAGTTCAGCCCGGAGACGCCGTGATCGTTAGCGGTGATCTCGGCCGTCACGGGATCGCGATCCTTTCGGTGCGCGAAGGCCTGGAATTCGAATCACCCATTCTGAGCGATTGTGCCAACTTGTGGCCGGCGGTGGAGGCGCTGCTGAATGCCGGAATCGAAATCCACTGCCTGCGCGACCTCACGCGCGGCGGGCTCGCGACAACGCTCAACGAAATCGCTTCGGACCGCAACATCTGCATCAGGCTGGAAGAAGCGCTGATTCCGGTCGACGAAGTGGTGCAGGGCGCCTGCGAGATCCTGGGGCTGGACCCGCTTTATGTCGCGAATGAAGGCCGCTTTGCATTGTTCGTGGCAGAGGCGCAAGCGCAAGCAGCAATGGAAATCATGAGGAGGGTCGAGGTATCGCAACGATCAGTCCGCGTAGGCAAAGTGGAAGAGAGTCCAGGACGCACAGTCATCCTGCAAAGCCGCATCGGAGGCAACCGCGTCGTCGATATGCTGAGCGGAGAACAGTTGCCGAGGATTTGCTGAAGGGGTATCTGGCATGAAAAAGATCTTGTTCGTTCTGGTTGGGGCGCTACTCTCGACCTTGTTTATAAGTGCACAAGAGAGTCTAAGGTACCCGCGAATCATTCACGCTGACGTACCTCTATATCCTGCAATTGCACTTGCGGCGAGGGTAAGCGGTAAAGTAGAAGCCGAATTCGAAGTGAAGGCCGGAAACGTGATCAGGGCAGAAGCGAGATCCGGCCATCCACTCCTCGCGAAACCCGCAGTTGAGAACATCAGGTCCTGGCATTTTTCTCCAGAAGCATACGGCACGTTCACAGTGATCTTCGAGTACCGAATTCGAGGGGCAGATTCGCCTCTGCCGCAGAATCCCAAAATCGAGATGCAACTGCCGGCTTTCGTGAAGATCACAGCACCTCCGATCCGTCCATCTTGCAACGATTGTGAGCCAGGTGCGGATATCGTAGGAAAACCGCTCAAGCATTGATCTCAAGTGAACTACTTGATCTGTCACCCCTGCCAAGGATTGATTATCGTCACTCCGCAGCCTTCGAAATCACTCTCGTTACGGGTCGCCAGGATTGCTCCGTGTACTCGCGCAATGGCGGCTATCTGCGCGTCGAAATCCGACATTATTCTTCCATGGCGGCGTCGTGTGGATGAGACTAACGAGAATGCGTGGGCAGCTTTCTCGTCAAAGGACAGAACCTGGCCCGCGAAGACCCCCAGTGTTCTTTCAGCCCCTGCTCGCATTAGATCCCGGCGTTTTCCGACAGGGAGCAGTTCGATGCCCAACAAAATCTCTGCCACTGTGATTGAGGTGAGGTGAGCATCTTCTGCGCTCAGACGATTGAACCATTGGAGCACCAGTGGCTCTGGGGTTGGCCGCATCAGCTCAGAAATAACGTTGGTGTCTAGAATTGTCAGGGAATGAGCTCCGGCGTTGGGACCTGCCTATTTCCAATCCTTGATCCAGTCGGGATCGCGCATCGGTTGCCGTGGTGGCAGCTCTAATTCGACCCCCCCCAGCGGTTCCCAGATTGACCGGATGCGCTTCACCAGATCAGCGCCACTCTTCGGCTTGCTCGGTTTGTCGAGGGCGCTCTTCAGAATCTCCCGCGCTTCCTGTTCCATCGACCGCCCGTTTTCCGCAGCCCGCACCTTCAGGCGATGCTTTAACTCTTCTTCCAGGTTTCGAACAATAATGCTCGCCATGCAATCAATGATAGCAGTGCTAGCAATGATTGCACAAGCCCAAAGCCCGTCGAAGTGTAGCGTCTATTTGTGAGCAGGGTAGTACCGCTGGACCTTGCATAGCTCCTGCAGGGCGCTCACAATGTGCGGAGCAGGAGGTGCCCATGTCGTCACTCACTGCGCAGTCCCGCATCCCGCTCATTTCACTCCACCTGCACTCCCCGTGACCCAAATCACCAGCGCTCGTGAGAATTATCACTGCCGAGCCCTTTTAAGAGCCCACAATGGAGAGCGGCATTATGTCTTTTAGGTTGCACCTACGGAGGTAGGTAAACTATGACGTCCGTGATGACACCGCCGGGAGTGCGTACTCCCGCGGACTACATTGAATCCGTGATGATCAGTGTGAAAGCGAAGAACCCCGCCGAGCCCGAATTCCACCAGGCCGTCGCAGAAGTGTTCGACTCTCTCAGGTTGGTCCTCGCGAAACACCCCGAGTACCAGTCGGCGCGATTACTGGAACGCATCGTCGAGCCCGAGCGCGTCC
>QHVR01000496.1 GCA_003223595.1 Acidobacteriota bacterium | reverse complement strand
TCTGACTGATTCATCAGTCCAGTGGTGGGCTCGGCCCACTCGCCGTCGATACGCAATAAGCCTTGCGCAGCCACCAGCCGGCAGGCGATTTCCAGCAGATGGTTGGGAGTGGTCTGGACATACTGGGCTTCGGCGGGGTCTGCGATCCATACGCGTTGCTCACCAGCAAGCCTGGTCTGCCAATAGACTTTGCGCTCGATAAATTCCGCCATGACATCGTCGCTGGCCTTGCCGAAAATCCACTGCTGGCGTTTGAAATCGTAATGGCGGCTGGAGAAGGGCACGGGCAGGAGCTTTCCGGATTTCAAGAACTCAATCTGGCGGCGGTCTACTTCCTTACGCAGGGCGTTGATGACAGGGGCTTCGGCGTCGTGGGGCTCCAGGGACGGCATGATTTCGCGCACGGTTTGCGAGAGGTTCACGGCGACGGGTGCGTGCAGGCCATCGGAGCCCTCCAGGTGGATGTCGCCATGCAAAACCGAGAAATCCGCGCCTGAGGTGGATTGATGAAATGGCCAATTTAATTTGATGGTCAGGGGTAGTCCCGTCAGCGTGACCCAAATCTTCTTGCCTGCATCAACAGCTTGAGGCCCAGGTTCCGTCATCTGGTATCCCTTTCAAAAAGCTTTCAGGAAAGCCGCTGATTCATTTTACCGGAGGGTGAACACAATTCAGGGCCTAGGGATTGGGGGATGGGGATCAGGATTACTGTCCTCTAAGGTGGAGCGCACTTTCTTCGCCAGGTCCAGGGGGTGAAGGGCTTCTGGAGCATGTTCACGCCGGGCTCCAGGACTTTGTGCTGAACTATCATGTCGTCGGTGTATCCGGTCATGTAGATAATCTTGGTTTGGGGGCGTTTTTTGTGAATGCGTTCGGCGAGCTGGCGGCCGCTCATGCCGGGCATGATGACGTCGGTCAGCAGCAAATGGATGGGGGCGGCAAATACTTCGGCGATCTGCAGCGCCTGCTCGGCGCTTCCGGCTTCGATGACGTTGTATCCGTAATCGCGGAGAAAGATACGGGTCAGTTCGCGAAGGTCAGGCTCGTCTTCGGCGATCAGGATCGTTTCGGATCCTCCTGCCACGTTGGCATCTGCGGCGGCACGTTTGTTTAGCTGGACGGGGCCGTGTTCGGCGGGGAGATAGACGCGGAATACGGTGCCGCGTGCAAGTTCACTTTCGACCTGGATACTGCCACCGCTTTGCTTAACGATGCCGTAAACGGTGGAGAGGCCGAGGCCGGTGCCTTTGCCCATAGGCTTGGTGGTGAAAAAAGGTTCGAAGATGTGGGGGAGAGTTGCGGCATCCATGCCATGGCCGGTATCGGTGACTTTGAGCATGGCGTAATGTCCGGCAGGAATATCCAGATCTCGGCCTTGCTCGGCGGAGAGCTGGAGATTGGAAGTTTCCATGGTCAGCCGACCGCCCTGGGGCATGGCGTCACGGGCGTTGATGGCAAGGTTCATCAAAACCTGTTCCACCTGGCCCGGGTCGGCCTTCACCGGCATGAGCGAGGGGTGAAGGCTGGCGATCAGCTCAATGTCCTCACCAATCACCCGGGACAACATTTTTTGTACATCGCTGACCGCTTCATTCAAGTCGAGCACTGCCGGCTGCAAGACCTGTTTGCGGCTGAAGGCGAGCAGTTGCTGAGTGAGAGAGGCGGCGCGATCGGCAGCGCGCTGGATCTGCTCGATGCCGTTGCGGGCCTTGTCGTCGAAACCAGGGGCTCGCAGCAGCAACTCGCCATGTCCCATGATGATGCTGAGGATGTTGTTGAAGTCGTGGGCGACACCGCCCGCCAGGCGCCCGATGGCTTCCATCTGCTGAGCGTTTCGGAGTTGGGCTTCGAGTTGGACGCGCTCGGTAACATCTCGAGTAATGCCCCAGGTGCGAACCCAATGGCCCTCGACCACAACGCCGGCCATGGTGTTGCGGAAGATTTTGCGCTGGCCCCGGGCGTCAAGCTCGCGTGACTCCTCGTCGCTGACCCGATAGCCGGCTCGGATGAAATTTTCCATGAACTGCTTCGTGACCGGATCGTGCAGGATGAAGAACTCCGAAATAGGCCTGCCGATGAGTTCTTTGGCCGAACTCCGGCCATACATCTTTGCCATGGCGTCGTTGCATTCGGCGACATAACCGCGGTGCAAGGCGACTTCGTATTGCTCGGGGGGAGGGAGGTCCGAAGGCACGGGGGGATCGTATTCCAGGCGGAAGATGCCTTCCGAGCTTTGCTCGACAAACGCGCGGTAGCGCTCTTCACTTTCCCGCAGTGCCTCCTGAGCGCATTTTTGTTCTGTGATGTCGATGAGCAGGCCGCGAGTCATTCGTTTTCCAGTCTGGGGGTCGCAGAAGATCAGCGCTTCATCGCGCAGCCAGACTTCTTTACCGTCCTGCCGGCGCATGCGGTATTCCACCTGAAAGGTTCGGTCCACTTCCCAGGTGTCTTCCAGCATGGCGACGGGGTGGTCGGCCGGGTTGAGATGATCCCACCAGAAGTGGGGATCGGAGAGACATTCTTCCGGGCGGTACCCGAGAATGGCAGTGACCTGGGGGCTGACGTAAAGAAACCGGCCCTGCGCGCCGGCCTCGGCGACGTAGGAAATAGCGGGGACTTGCTCGACCAATTGACGGTATTTCGTTTCGGCGTCGCGCAGGGCGGCGGTGGTGCGTTTGCCGTCCTCGCGCGAGCGAATGGCGGTTATGCCGAAGGCGAGATTGTTCGCCATCTCTTGGAGCAGATCCACCTCAGAGGTTTCGAAGGAGTCCTTCTGATCGGAATAGATGGCGAGGGCGCCGAACGTGGATCCCGCAGCGCACAGGGGCAAAGCGATCATCCCGGAGTATCCGCGCGCGAGGGCGGCCTCACGCCAGGGGGCGAACCTGGGATCGGTTTGAGTATCGATCACCACGGAAGGAGAGTTCTCTCGAATGGCGGTGCCCGTGGGGCCTTGGCCAGAGGGCTCTTCTGACCAGGTAGCGACGATCTGGTTTAGATAGCCGGCTTCGTGACCGGCATGGGCCATGGGACGAACGGATTTGGCAGCGTCGTGCAGCGCGTAGCCAATCCAGGCGAAGCGGTAGGCTCCCAAGCGCACAATAATGTCGCAAATCTGATCAAGAAGTTCCTGCTCGCTGCCTCCCTGCGAGAGCGCCTGGTTGCAGGCACTCAGGGCGCGGAGGGCTCGGTTGAGCCGGCGAAGTTCACGGTTAATTTCGGTGTCACGGTCGACTTGCGTACGAAATTCAACCTCGGACGAGGTTATGGTGGGTGCGGCGGAAAAGTCCGGCCCCGAAGACGTCTCAGAGTTCGGTTGAGAATGGGTCAAGGCTGTACGGAACTGCATATGATTGTAAATGCGGGCATTGAGCAAGTGCACGAAATATGTAGGGCACGGGAGTGAGTAGACCAGAGTCATGCAGGACCAAATGCATTGCGGGGAGGTATTGGGTGTCGGGTGCGCGCTGGGCGAATGATGGGCTAACAGGCCGGCGAGTGACCGAAGACTAGTCAGGCGCGGCTCTTGGCATGCACCGCCCTGTATGATCTTCTAATAAGAGACCATGAGAAGGGTGCTAATAAGAGACCATGAGAAGGGTGCGCAAATACGGGACGAGTCTGCGAATGGGGCTAGGGGTGTGCGCGCTCACGTGCCTGGCACTGGTGCCGCTGCAGTCAGAGGCGCAGTTGCAAACACAGCAGCAACAGCAAGCGGTTATCCGCTTCGTGCGCGATCCTGATCCTGCGCCGGCCCTGAAGGCCAAAGACCTGGACGGAAAAGAAATCAGCCTGGATGCGTACAAGGGCAAAGTGGTGCTGCTGAACTTCTGGGCGACCTGGTGTGGACCGTGCCGCGCGGAGATCCCCAGCCTGATCCGAATGCAGGAGGCGTATAAAGACCGCTTGCAGATCATCGGCATGGATGTGGACGACGATAACGAGGAGCGACTGCGTGCGTTCGTGAAAAACCAAGGGATCAACTATCCCGTGGCGATGACGTCGGATGCGGTGCGCCTGGCTTACGGAGGCATCGCCGCGCTGCCCACGGTGTTC
>QHVR01000495.1 GCA_003223595.1 Acidobacteriota bacterium | reverse complement strand
TTAAGTCCGCGCTCGAATGCCTCGCGCGAGTTCTTCAAATCGCTCTTCGTAGGAATGCAATTGACGCCGCCGATCAGGCCGTTGGCACATGCAATCGGGGGCGACAGTGGCAGATCCGCGGACAGCGCCATGCGAGGCACGATCGCCAGACACCCCGCCGTTACAAGAATGGATAACGCCCGCACCATCGTTCCTGATTTTAACGTGATTGTTTATCGCCAGATACCTGCCAACAGGGCTGGGTAGTACCTTCGGTCACATGTGTACAGGAAGAACGTTGAACCGGTTCCATCTTGCAATCGCGGCATTCCAATGTAGAGAACTCATTAAGACAGCATCAGTCGCTCGATCTTATGTGCCCTGCCCGTGTCCTCGTCGCAGTCGATGACCACCGCGCACAGGCGCACGTCGCCCGTTGCAGGCTCGAAACGCACTGGCATTCCGTTCAGGAATTTCCCAACCACCAGTTCTTTCTTGACGCCGATCACACCGTCATATGGGCCGCTCATTCCCACATCGGTGATGTAAGCCGTGCCTTTAGGCAGAACCCTCTCATCCGCAGTTGGAATATGAGTATGCGCCCCCACCACTGCGGTGACTCGACCATCCAGATACCAGCCCAGGGAAACCTTCTCGGAGGTCGCTTCTGCGTGTATGTCGACCAGAATGACCTTGGCCTCGATCTTCTGCAGAATCTGGTCGGCAACTCGAAAGGGATCATCATTGGACGCCATGAACACGCGCCCTTGCAGGTTGATCACCGCATAGGGCACCTTGCCCTTGAATCCCTGATAGAAACCCGAGCCGGGCATATCCGCGGGATAATTGGCCGGGCGTAGAACGCGGCGCGCCGGACCATGTCCATTTCCTTCCACCATCTGGAAGTAATCGACAATCTCGCGCTTGTCCCACACGTGATTTCCCGTAGTAATTACGTCAATGTTGAGTTCGAACAATTCCTCAGCCAGCGCGGGGGTAATGCCAAATCCGGCCGCGGAATTCTCGCCGTTGGCGATGATGAGATTGATGCCCCGATCGCGAACGATGCCCGGCAAGCGATCCTTGACAATGTTGCGCCCGGGTCGTCCGAAAATGTCGCCGATAAACAGAATACGCATAAATAGGGCCGAAAATTGATGGTAACACGCGGGCAGAGGCGCTTCGGAGGAGTCCTCAATCAGTGGGAGACAATTTCGGCAGTGCGCAGAAAATCATAATTTCCCGCTGCATTCAGCTTGATCCCCTGCACCCGCTTGGTATGCACCAGAACGTTATCGAGATACCACAAATTGATGTAGGGCAAATCATCGGCCAGAATCTGTTGCACGTCGGCATACAGAGGCTTGCGCAGTTTAGGGTCGATTTCCCGCCGCGCTTTGTCAATTAAGGCGTCCACCTTGGGATTGAAATAGTAGTCGCGGTTAGCCCCATTCGGCGGAAATTTCGAGGAGTGGAAAGCGTATTCGAAGATGTCCGGATCCTCATTTCCCCCAATCCAGCGCAGGCCGTACATCTGAAACGCCCCATGCTGCACGTCCGAAAAGAACGTAGCGAATTCGAAGCTGCGAATGTCGAGCGCAATGCCGACGTCGCGTAGCTGTTGCTGCATCACCGCAACCATTAACCTCGTATTCGCGTCGGTCGAAGTCTTCATCGTGATGTGAAAGCGTACCCCGTTGACCTCTCGATATCCCGCCGCATCGAGCAATTGCTTCGCTTTGTCAGGATCGTGCAGGTAGGGCGGGACATCTCCGTTATAAGCCCAGCTTTGCACCGGGAGCACGCTGCGAGCCGACTGGGCCTCTCCCCGCCATAAGTACTCAATCATGGGCTTGCGATCCAGTGCGTAGGCGATGGCTTGCCGCACCCGCACATCCTGGAGAATCGGATCACGCAAATTGAATCCCAGGTACGCGAGCCGGGTCCCGCCTCCCGTATCCACCGCAAGATTCGGATTGCGAGCCAGTGTGACTACGGTGTCCGGCGTCAGCGAATTAATGGCAATGTCTCCGCTACCTTTGCGTAGTTCGAGAGCCTCCGTAGTCTCATCCGGAACCACAGCGAACCGAACGCGCCCCACTTTGGCCTTTTCTCTCCAGTAATCGTCATTGCGCTCCAGAACCACTTCGCGGTCAGTTTCCGCGCTGACAAACTTGAAGGGTCCGGAACCGATCGGGTGCAGTGTGATCTCATCGCCGCTAGCGTACGGCACAATGCCCATCGCGCCGTCAGAAAGATTCCACAGCAGCGTGGCATCTGGTTCTTTCATGTGGAAGACGACGGTCGCATCATCCGGGGCGTCAATGTGATCCACAAACTTGTAAACGGCTGCCTTGGTGCTGCGAATCTTTCCCTGGAGCAGGGAATCGAATGTCCACTTCACATCGCGCGAGGTCAACGGGCGCCCGTCGTGGAACTTCGCCCCGCGATGCAGGTGAAAAATGAAAGTGAGCGGATCGGGAATGTCCCAGCGCTCGGCGAGCCCCGGAGCGACGTTCAAATCGTCGCCGCGTGACAACAGGTCGTCGAAGATGAGGTTGTCAATGCGTTCCGACTGCGCGTCAATCCCGATGCGCGGGTCGAGATTCGTTGGGCTCGACTCGATGAGCATGACCAGGGTGTTCGCGTCAGGCTTCGAATAGCACGAAAGGAAGGGTAGAAGCAGAATGGTCCCGAGAAACGCAAAAAGCAGCCGGGAAGTCGGGGTGAGAGATCCCAAGCCCGGCCTTTCACGCATACGAGATCTTTCCCAGAATCGCCGGGCGACTCGCCCCCGTGGCGGACGGAATATTCGAAGGCCTCCGGTGCCAGGTCTCGTAGGCCAATACAGCGAACGCAATTGCTTCTTTCGCCTCGGAAGGCAATCCGAACTCGTCTGAAAAACGAACCACAACTCCGCTGGGCGCAAGGTTCTCTTTCAGCATTCCAACGAGCGTGGCATTCTTGGCTCCGCCTCCCGAAAGAATCAGTTCCTGAAAGGAGTCTTTGCTTTTACGCAGCACAAAACTATCGATGGCGTCGGCGATCGATCTCGCGGTGAGCGCCGTAGCCGTTGCGACCACGTCTTGCTTACGCGCTCGGCCGCACAGGCCAAGAAACTCGCGCACGAAATCGCGCCCAAATTCCTCCCGGCCTGCCGTCTTGGGAGGCTTGGCGCGAAAGAAAGGATTGGTCAACAACCGTGTCAGTACGGGCTCAATCACCTTGCCCGTCGCGGCGATCCGTCCGCCATCATCGAAAGCGCGTCTAAAGAGTCGCTGAGTCACGGCATCGATCACCATGTTTCCCGGCCCGGTGTCGAATGCCAGCACGCGATCTGAACCCACTCCGGCAGCGATTGCGGTCAGGTTGGCAATGCCGCCAATATTTTGCGCAATCCGGCCGACTCGCTCATCCCGAAACCACAAGTAGTCGAGGTAAGGCACTAGCGGCGCTCCCTTGCCGCCGGCTGCCATGTCCGCCGCACGGAAATCCGAAACCACCGGCACTCCCACGTGCGCAGCGATCCAAGCCGCTTCGCCGGTCTGCCACGTTGTAATGATCTGTCTTCCGAGAAAGCGCTGTGGGACGCCCTGGTGATAGAGCGTTTGCCCATGACACCCCACCAGATCTACGTTCGTCCGAAAGCGCCGCTGTGTCGCGAGCACTGCGTCGGCATAGAGCAGCCCCAGCAGGGAATCAAGCCTCGCCAGATCGGCTACGCTCGCCCGAGTGGCGTTCATTGCATCTAACACCGCCGCACGAACCATAGGGGGATAGGGATACTCGCTTTGCCCCGTCAGTTGAAGGCGGTGTTGCCCGTGCGCTTTCCCCTGCCCGGCTGACGGTCGCGAATCCGCAATCCGAACCAGAGCGACATTGATGCCGTCGGCAGAAGTTCCGCTCATGACTCCGGCCACGATCATGGGCTTGCTCATGCCCGGGACCGCCGATCGTCTCTTCGGCTCAAAGGCTCCAAGCGCACCTGCTCACTGAATTCCCACAACCTGCGCGTCAGCTTTTGGATGGCAGCTTCCGATGGCTCCTTGCCCATGCGCAGGCTGGCAGCATACTTCTTTTTGAAAGCGGTGATCTTGCGCGCTGAATCTGCAACTCGCTTCGCGAATTTCCTCTCGCGCGCGGCAGCTTTGACCAGTTCTTCGTGCGCATTCTCCACGTAATCCTCGCGATGGCACACCAGGCAAAGATCCCCGCCGGCCGCCACAAACTGCACGGCAGCCTTGCCCACCGGCGCCGCCGAGAGCACACCTCCCATCTCCAGATCATCGGAGACGATCAGATTCCTGTACCCAATCCGCTTTCGCAATATGTCCGTAATCCAAACTTTCGAGAGTGAGGCGGGAGTTTTCGTCTTAGTGACCTTGGGATACGCTGCGTGCGACACCATGACGAACGGAAGTTCGCGGCGCAGAGT
Organism: Acidobacteriota bacterium; assembly: GCA_003223595.1. GTDB lineage: Bacteria > Acidobacteriota > Terriglobia > Terriglobales > Acidobacteriaceae > Sulfotelmatobacter. Next base: position 194 of record QHVR01000495.1, on the reverse strand, counting down.
CCGGTACGGAAGCAGATCCTCAGCCCATAAATCCTTGCGAGACTTTTCAACGACCGGCAGCTCGTGATGGCTGTCGAGCTTGCCCTCTCCCAGCCCGGGAAAATGTTTGCCGCAGCCGAAAACTCTACAGTCGCCCAGCCCGGCAAGGAATGCTCGAGCATATGCCACCGTCTCGCGGGGGTTCGCGGAAACTG